>JAJYKH010000046.1 GCA_021788685.1 Deltaproteobacteria bacterium
CACCCATTCGGAGCGGATGGCGTGCGCCTTGGCGTGCACCTCCGGGTTGCGGTCGGGGTTGAACACCACCTGGGTGAGGCCGTGCCGGTCGCGGAGATCGACGAAAATGACCCCGCCGTGGTCCCGGCGCCGCAGCACCCAGCCCATGAGGGTGACCTCCTGGCCCACGTTGGCCGCCCCGAGGTCGTTACAGGTGTGGCTCCGTTTCAACCCGCCCATGGATTCCATAATATCCAGCGCTCCTTGCCTCGACAGTTCGGAATTCAGCTCGTCAGACAGATATTGAATTCACCACGAAGCACGAAGGACATGAAGGTTAACCGCCTTTTCTTCGTGCTCTTCGGTCCTTCGTGATGATAAATCGTTGTTTTATTCCATAGCTGTAGGGCTGCAAATTACAGCCCGATCTTTCCGGCCACGGTTTCGCACCAGGCGCCGGTGTTCCCGGGGAGGGCGACCGTGGTCTGCTCGCCGGTGGCCATCTCCTTCACCACCAGCTCGCCGCGCTTGAGCTCTTCCTCGCCCAGGAGAAAGACGTACCGGGCCTGGAGCCTGCCGGCCTGCTTCATCTGGCTCTTGAGGCTCCGGCCCTCGTGGTCCATCGCCGCCCGCACCCCTTTGCGCCGCAGCTCATGGAGCAGCCGGAAGCCGGCCTTGCCGGCGGCTTCGCCCAGGGCGGCGACGTAGACGTCCACGGTGCTGGCCAACTGCGCCTGCCCCTCGCCGGCCTGCTGCATGAGGAGGACCAGCCGCTCCATGCCCATGGCGAAGCCGATTCCCGGCAGGGCCGGGCCGCCGAGCTGGGCCACCAGGCCGTCGTAGCGGCCGCCGGCGCCTACTGCGCTCTGGGCGCCCAGCTCGCCGCTCAGGAGCTCGAAGGTGGTGCGGCTGTAGTAATCGAGACCCCGCACCATGAAGGGGTTCACCCGGTAAGGGATGGCGAGCGCGCCCAGCCCCTCCTCCACGGCCGCGAAATGGGCCCGGCAGTCGGCGCACAGGTGGTCGAGGATGGAGGGCGCCTCCCGGAAGGCGATCCGGCACTGCTCGTTCTTGCAGTCGAGCACCCGCAGGGGGTTGGTGTCGCTCCGCCGCACGCAGTCGTCGCAGATCTCTCCCACCCGCGCCTTGGCGTAGGCCACCAGGGACTCCTTGAAAGCCGGCCGGCAGGCGGGGCAGCCCAGGGAATTGATCTCCAGGCTGGCGGTGAGGCCCAGCTCAGTCAGGAGCAGGGCGGCCATGGCCATGACCTCCGCGTCCAGCCGGGGGTGCTCGGAGCCGAGGGCCTCCACGCTCAGTTGATGGAATTGGCGGAGCCGCCCCTTCTGGGGCCGCTCGTGGCGGAACATGGGACCGATGGTGTAGAGGCGGTTCACCGGCTGCCGGACGTGGAGGCCGTGCTCGATGAAGGCCCGCAGCACCGAGGCGGTGCCCTCCGGCCGCATGGTGACCGACTCGCCATTGCGGTCGGTGAAGGAGTACATCTCCTTCTCGACGATGTCGGTGGCCTCCCCGATGGAGCGGGCGAAGAGCTCGGTCTTCTCCAGGATGGGGACCTTGATCTCGGCGAACCCGAACCGGTGGAAGATGTCCCGGGCGGTGGCCTCGATCCGCTGCCAGACGGCCGCTTCCTCGGGCAGGATGTCCTTGAAGCCTTTGAGGGCCTTGATGCTCACGCCGCAAGCTCCGGTTGCGTCAAAATGGTTGCCTGAAGGGTCCAAACGAAGGGCCGGCGGACCGGCCGCTTCCTTTTACTGCACGGGGGCCGCCGTTGCAAGCGGCGGGCGGGTCAAAAAGTTACCGACTGTATTCCAGTTGGCCTGAAAAGTCAAGCGGATGGGGAGATCCGGCGGTCAGCGGGAGGCGGCGGCCCCAGGCTGGCGTGGTCCACCTTGAGGCAGCGGTCCATGATCACCGTCAAGCCCGCCTCCCGGGCCTTGCGGGCGGCCTCCTCGTGGACGATGCCCTCCTGCATCCAGATCACCTTGGCCCCGATGGCGATGGCCTCCTCGACGATGGGCGGGACCTCCGCCGGCCGGCGGAAGATGTCCACGATCTCCGCTCCTCCCGGGATGGCCGCGAGGTTCGGGTAGCACGGGCGGTCGAGCAGCCGGCCGTGGCCCGGGTTCACCGGGATGACCGTGTAGCCGGCGTCGATCAGGTAACGGGCCACCTGGTGGCTGGGCCGGCCCTCCTTGGGGGAGAGGCCCACCACGGCGATGCGCCGGTAGCGGGAGAGGATGGCGGCGATTTCAGGCAGGGAAACGGGCATGATCGGTTTTCCTGTGAGTGGTTCCGGAGGAGCCGGCCCGCGCCAGGCTTGCCCCCGGTTGGGCGATGGACTAGTATACCGGATTCCGGCGCCTTGCCAAAGGCGGTAGTTGCCCCTTCATCACCCGAGAGGATGTGCCATGTGCCAGATGAAAGTGCTGCTGGAGCAGGACGGCCGGCAGGAGATGATTGCGGAGAACGTCACGTTCCTGGAGGCGACCCCGGAGGGGATGCGGGTCTCCACCCTCTTCGAGGAGCCGCGGCTGGTCAAGGGGGCGCTCAGGAGCATCGATTTTCTGGCCGGGAAGGTCACCCTGGCGGCGACCGGGGAGGCGAGCCATGGGTGAGCGGCCCGTTTCCGAGAAGCTGCGCGTTCTCCTCCCCCACTGGCTGGAGCACAACCACGGGCACCGGCACGAATTCGCCAAATGGGCCCAGGCGGCCCGGGAGCAGGGGGAAGGCGAGGCGGCCCGCCTCATCGAGCAGGCCCTCGCCTCCATGCAGCAGACCGATGCCGCCCTGGCGGCCGCCCTGGAGCATCTGGGCGGGCCCCTGGGAGGCGGTCACCACCACCATCACCACGACGACTGATCGGGGCCCGTCCGGGCTTCCTGCCTACAGGTTCTTGGCCTGGACGCGCAGGGCGGCGAAGGGGTTCTCGCCGCCGGGGCCGGTGCGGGCGGCCACCCGCAGGAGCCAATAGTCGTCGGGGTCCTTCCGGATCAGCCGCTGCCGGGGCTCCGGGACCCAGTGGGAGTCGTCCACCAGATTGTAGAAGTAGGAGTCCACCCCGAAAAAGCCGTCGAGCAGGTGGGCCAGGGTATGGAGCGCCTTGCTCTCGTAGCCCTGGGGGAGGTCCCGCAGCTGGCCGAAGCTGGAGAGCCCCGCTTCCCCGAGCTCCTCGATCAGCTCGCCGGCCCGGTGCCGGTTCTCGTCCAGCGCGGCGGTCAATTGGCCCCAGAAATCGGGGTCGGAGCCCGGGCGGGAGGCCTCGGGGATGATCCGCACCTCCTCGTAGCGGGCGAGGAGGTTGCGGGCGAAGAACCGGAGCGCCTTCTGCTCCGCGGCCGCGGCGCTTTTGCTCTCGAGGAGCAGCTCGTGAAAGGTCTTCATGAGGCCGCCTGCCGCTGTGCGGCTGTTGCCGGCCAGAAGGGGAGATCGGTGATGGCCATGAAGCTCGTGACGTGGTGGTCGGCAACCAGCGCCGGGCTCTTGTAGGCGATGAACCGCATGCCGACGCCCGCCGCGTGCTCCTGGTCGACCGGCGAATCCCCGATGTAGACCGCCTCGTCCACTGCGCAGCGGCACTGGGCGAGGATCTTGCGCAGGGCGTCCGGGTGGGGCTTGGGCCGCGCCACGTCGGTGGCGGTGACCACCACGTCGAAGTACCGCTCCAGGTCAAAAATCTTCAAGATGGTTGACATGGTGGTGGTCCGGTTGGTACTGATGGCGGCATTGAGGTCCGGCCGCAGCAGCTCGAGAAATTCCCGCAGGTCGGGCTCCATCCGCATGTGCCGGAGGTAGGGGGTGTAGTCCACCTCCCGGCGGTAGGCATCCGCCGCCGGAAAGTCCTCCGGGTGGTGGCGGAAGATGTGGCGGACCGAATCCATGACGTGGTGGATGTGCACGTACTCGACATCGGCCTCCGGCATCGGCGGATGGCCGAACCGGGCCAGGAGATGGTTGTAATAGGCCCGGTTGGCCTCCTTGGAATCGAACATGACCCCGTCGCAGTCGAAGATGACGAGCTTGAGGGCGGACATGGCTTCTCCGGGGCGGCTTGCGGGTGATTTTGGAATCGGCCGGCATCAGGGCGGGGTTTCGCCCTGACTCCGGACTGACGATACTGGTAAGCTTTTCTTTTTACCGGAAGGGCGGACGGCCTGTCAAGGCACCAGGCCCGACGGGCCGAGCGGGCGGGGAGGCGCGCCATGCAGCATACCACTGATTTTCTGGTCATCGGCAGCGGGATCGCCGGACTCTCCTTCGCCCTGAAGGCGGCCCGGCTGGGGCCGGTGACCCTCATCACCAAGAAGGCCCGGATCGACACCGCCACCAACCTGGCCCAGGGCGGCATCGCGGCGGTGCTTTCGCCCGAGGATTCCTTTGCGGCCCACGTGGAGGACACCCTGCGGTCCGGGGCCGGCCTCTGCCATGAAGACGTGGTCCGCCTGGTGGTGGAAAACGGCCCGGCGCGGGTGCGGGAGCTCATGGCCCTGGGAGTCGCCTTCAACCGCCAGGAGGGGGCGGCCGGCCTCGATCTCGCCCGGGAGGGGGGGCATTCCGCGCGCCGCATCGCCCACGCCTGCGACCTCACCGGCCGGCAGATCGAGGAGGCCCTGCTGGCCCGGGTGGCGGCCGAGCCCCGGATCACCCTGCTCGAAAACCACCTGGCGGTGGACCTCCTGATCGGCTCCCGGGCCGACGCCCCTCCCCGCGATCCCGCGTTCGCCGACCGCTGCCTCGGGGCTTACGCTCTCGACCGCCGGACCGGGGCCATCGACACCTGGCAGGCCCGGGTGACCGTGCTCTGCACCGGCGGCGCCGGGAAGGTGTACCTCTACACCACCAATCCGGACATCGCCACCGGCGATGGGGTGGCCATGGCCTACCGGGCTGGCGCCCGGGTGGCCAACCTGGAGTTCGTCCAGTTTCATCCCACCTGCCTCTACCATCCCAAGGTGCGGAATTTCCTCATCTCCGAGGCGGTGCGGGGGGAGGGGGCGCGGCTCATCGACCAGCGGGGCCGGCCCTTCATGCACAAGTACGACGACCGGGGGGAGCTCGCCACCCGCGACGCGGTGGCCCGGGCCATCGACGCCGAGATGAAGGCGAGCGGCGACGACTGCGTCTATCTCGACATCAGCCACCAGCCGGCCGGCTTCGTGAAGAGCCGCTTCCCCAACATCTACAAGACCTGCCTCGGCCTGGGGATCGACATCACCCGGGAGCCCATCCCGGTTGTCCCCGCGGCCCACTACCTGTGCGGCGGGGTGCTCACCGACACCTGGGGGCGCGCCTCCCTCGAAGATCTCTACGCCTTGGGCGAAACGGCCTGCACCGGCCTCCACGGGGCGAACCGGCTGGCGAGCAACTCGCTCCTCGAGGCGGTGGTCTTCGCCGATCGGGCCTATGAGCGGTGCGCCGCCGAATGGCCGGCCATCAGCGAGCGGGAGCTGCCCCCGGTCACCGACTGGGACCCCGGCCCCGCGGCACGCATCGAGGAGTGCGTGCTCATCACCCACACCTGGGACCAGATCCGGCGGCTGATGTGGAACTATGTGGGGATCGTCCGCTCGGTGAAGCGGCTCTCCCTGGTGCAGCGGTCGCTTGCCCCCATCCTGAGCGAGGTGGCCGAGCACTACCGCAGCTATCTCCTCACCCCCGACCTCATCGAAACCCGGAACATCGCCCTGGTGGCCGAGCTCATCGTCGAGAGCGCCCGCCGCCGCCGGGAATCCCGGGGCCTCCACTACCTGGTCGACTTCCCGGCCGCCGACGAGGGCCAGCGGCAGGACACCGTTCTGGTCAAGCCTTAGGGCCTGGAACGAAATAACTGTGACATTATGCATCTCATCTTCGGGCCATTTTCGGCCGTGTTTCAATCGCTAAATCCTCAAGTAGCGCTGCTACGCCTGCGTTTTGCTCAACCGCCCGACCCTGACCCGAATCTGAGCGCCTATTCGTAACATTTATTTTATTCCAGCCCCCCCAAGGCGAAGCTCTCTTCCGGCTGCCTGCCGGTCCCCGGCATCCCGATTCCCCTCCTGAGGAGCATTCCTTGTCGCTCCGCGGGGTTGCATTTTAGCATTCAAGCATTTAACTATTTGCTTATATTACATTTTTCCGAGATTCCGGGCGGTTACGGAAAATACCTATTAAATTTGCGATTCAAAAAGATTTTTCCTTGACCACCCACTAGCCGTAGGGCAATAATAGGCCCCGCAACACCACATATCGCGGTTTACAGGGCGGTGCGCCGCCCGCACCCACAACAATCCTAGGGGGAGGAGAACGTATGGGAGTAGTCATGCCGCTGGCAGAGAAGAGGACCTCAACCGCCGCTTCTCTGGGAAGGGGGGATTCCACCGATCTGGCCTTGTTCGTCCGGTCGTCCCAGGACGACATCACCGGCTGGGACCGGCAGCGAATCGTCGAAGCGCTGCTGCGGGAAACCCTCATCGACCGTGATACGGCCGAGCGGATCAGCATCGAAATCGAAGAGACCATCTCGAGCGGCAAGGTCAAGACGGTGACCGGGCCCCTCATCCGCGAGATGGTCAACGCCAAGCTGCTGGAAATGGGCCTGGAGGAGGCCCGGCGCCGGCACACCCGCCTCGGGGTGCCGCTCTACGATGTCGACCAGCTCCTGGTCCAGCACAACAAGGAAAACGCCAATGTGCCCCACGGGCCGGAGGCCACCAACCTGACCCTGGCCGAGGGCATCAAGAAGGAGTACGCTCTCCTCCACGTCTTCTCACCCGAGGTGGCCGACGCCCACCTGAGCGGCGATATCCACCTCCACGACCTGGGGTTCATCGATCGGCCTTACTGCTCGGGCCAGTCCCTGGAGTACATCAAGAAGTTCGGCCTCAACCTGCCGCACGCCCTGTCCATGGCGGCGCCGGCCAAGCACCCGGAGGTGCTGCTCGCGCACATGATCAAGTTCGCCGCCGCCCTCCAGAGCCATTTCGCGGGCGCCATCGGCTGGGACGCGGTGAACCTGTTCTACGCTCCCTACCTGGAAGAGCTGGACGACCGCGGGGTCAAGCAGCTCGCCCAGATGCTCATCTTCGAGTTCTCCCAGCAGGCGGTGGCCCGGGGCGGGCAGGCCATCTTCTCCGACATCAACATTTACTGGGAGGTGCCCAAGCACTTCGAGGACGTGCCGGCCATCGGGCCCGGCGGCAAGTACACCGGCAAGACCTATGCCGAGTACGAGAAGCAGGCCCAGCGCTTCGCCTGGGCCCTGTTCGAGGTCTACAAGAAAGGCGATGCCGCCGGCCGGCCCTTCTTCTTCCCCAAGCCGCTGGTTCACATCACCGAGAAGTTCTTCCGGACCGAAGGCCACATGGAGTTCCTGGAGCACATCTGCGAGGTGGCGGCCGAAAAGGGCAACACCTACTTCGTGTTCGACCGGGGGGAAACCGCCAAGATTTCCGAGTGCTGCCGCTTGAGCTTCAAGCTCGAGGCGAGCGACTTCGAAGATGCCAAGGAGCCTTGGCGGATGCGCTACTCGGCGCTCCAGAACGTCACCATCAACCTGCCCCGCCTGGCTTACCAGGCCAAGGGCGACGACACGAGGCTCTTTTCGCTCCTCACCCGGAAGATCGAGCTGGCGGTGAAGGCCCACGAGGAGAAGAAGAAGTTCATCGAAAAGCTCATGTCCCTGGGAGAAAGCGGCCCGCTCTCCATGCTCGCCATGAAGCTCGACGGCCAGACCTACCTGCGGCTGCACCGCTGCAGCTACCTGGTGGGCATGGTGGGGCTCAACGAGCTGGTGAAGGTCCACTTCGGCCAGGAGCTCCACGAGTCCGACGAGGCGATGAAGCTCGGCCTCAAGGTCATCGCCCACATGAACATCATCTGCCACAAGCTGAGCGAGGCCACCGGCATGAAGCTGGTGCTCGAGCAGACCCCGGCCGAGAGCACCGCCTACCGCTTCGCCAAGCTGGACATGACCCATTACGGCGACCAAGCCCAGGAGGTGGTGCAGGGCAATCCGGAGCGGGGGGAGATCTACTACACCAACTCCACCCTCTACCATGTGGGCGCCCGGATGAACCCCATCCAGCGGGTCGAGCGCGAAGGGCTCTTCCACCCCCTCATCGAGGCGGGCTCCATCACCCACATCTGGCTGGGGGAGGCCCGGCCCGACAAGAAGGCACTGGCCGGGTTCATCATCAATGTCTTCCGCCACACCCAGAACGACCAGATGGCGTTCTCGCCGGAGTTCACCTCCTGCCTCGACTGCGGCAGGACCAGCCGGGGCCTCCAGGAAGAATGCCCCTACTGCCACTCCGCCCACGTGGACGGCATCACCCGCATCACCGGCTATTTCACCAAGATCTCCAGCTGGAACAAGGGCAAGCTGGGCGAGCTCCACGAACGTTACCGCAACGACAACCAGTTCGCCGGCGCCCGGTAGCCCGCGGCCACAGGGCACCGCCTCTCCTTTGTCAGAGCCCTTCTCGGAGCGCCAGTCCAGCTCACGGGCCTCTTTCGCGGGCAGCGGCACCCTGTGACCGCTTACAAATGGAGAGAGCATCATCTAGGGGGGGCTTACCTGTGATTGGTTACGGCCCGCTAAATGACCTTCGAGGAAGGAGGAAACGGAGATGACTTTGTTCACGAAAACCGACTGCCGGCTGTGCGATCAGCTGAAGAAGAAATTCGACCTGGGAACCATGGGAGTGAAGGTGGAGGTGCTCGACGGCAACGACGCCGGGGCCCTCGCCCACCTGGCCTGGCACGGGCTGGTGGAGGCGGCCCGCAAGAGCCTGCCCCTGCTGGTGCTGGACGATTCCTCCTCCGTGATCGAGTACGCCCACATCGAGCGGCATCTGGTCGACCGCGCCCGGAAGAAGGGAGGCGGGTACCGGCCCCGCGCCGCCGGGGCGGCCCCGGTCTGCGAAGGCGGCAGCTGCTCCCTGTAAGCTGCCTATTTCTCTGCTCGGGTGCGGGGACTTCCCGCACCCGATTTTTTCTTTCGGCGCTATGCCCGGAATCAAGGCCGTCCTCGAAACCTCCTTCCTCGACTGGCGGGGCCGCGTCTGCGCGGTGCTCTTCCTGGGCGGGTGCAATTTCCGCTGCCCTTTCTGCCACAACCATTCCCTGGTCCTCACCCCCGGGGAATATGAAACCATTTCCGTCGAAGCGGCCGCCCGGCAGCTCGCCCCCTTCCGGAAATGGCTGGGCGGAATTTGCATCACCGGCGGCGAGCCCACCCTTGACCCCGATCTTGCCGGTATGATACGTTTCCTGAAGGATTCCGGCTGGCCGGTGAAGCTCGACACCAACGGCAGCCGGCCGGAGGTGCTCGCAGAGCTCCTCGCGGCAGGGCTGCTCGACGCGGTGGCCATGGACGTGAAGGCACCTCTCGATCCGGAAAAGTACAGCGGCTGCGCCGGGGTCCCGGTGGATCTCGGCCGGATCCGCGAATCGATCCGCCTGCTCGGGGAAAGCGGGATCGAGCACGAATTCCGGATGACCGTGGTGCCCCGGTACCATACCCGGGACGACATTGCGGCCTGGGCGGCGGCCCTGGGACCCGGGCCGGCCAAACTGACCCTCCAGAATTTCAATCCGCGGACCACGCTGGACCCGGAATTGGGCCGCGAAAAGGGCTTTGCGGCCGAAGTTTTCGAAAGTTTTCGCACCCTGGTGGAGCAGGCGGGAAAAAACGCCAGGTTAGCTTGACAAAGGCAATTGCCTATAGTATGAAGGGACATTCATTTTGGATGGTAAATAATTAGGGCTCTACCTATATCAACCCAATTTCAGTAGGAGGAACACAATGCCGACGCTCGAGCACAATGGCAAAGCCTTTACGGTGGATGAGGACGGCTTCCTGACCACGGGCATGGAAGAGTGGAACACGGACTGGGTCGAGTACGTCAAGGGCGTTGAGGGCATCAGCGACCTGACCGACGAGCACTGGAAGGTCATCAACACCCTGCAGGAGTATTACAAGAAGAACGGCATCGCCCCCATGGTCCGGATTCTTTCCAAGACCACCGGCTTCCCGCTGAAGAGGATCTACGAGCTCTTCCCGTCGGGTCCCGGCAAGGGCGCCTGCAAGATGGCTGGCCTGCCGAAGCCGACCGGCTGCGTCTGATTCCAAAGCGCTGCGCCACGAGCTTTCGCAAGGATGCGGACTTCGGTCCGCATCCTTTTTTATGCCTTTTTGCTAAAAGCAACCCTCCTCAGACTATCCTCCCGTTCGACCGAATCTCATCCGCCTGCCACCCGCCCCCGCCACCTCTCCACATGCTGCCGGTGAACGGCTTCGACCCGCTCCTGGTATTCCCCCGGTGAGATCCGCGCCCCGCGGATGCCGCCCCGCAGATTGATCTCAGAAAGGAAGCTTTCTCCGTTTCGGGTCACCAGCAGATCGAGATGGGCATAGGGAAACCGGCCCCGGGCCATGACCGCCCGGCAGAGGGCGAGCTGGTCTTCCTCCAGGGAGCAGGGGGTGCTTTCCCCTCCGCAGTGGAGGTTGTGGCGGAAGTTGTAAGGATTGGACCGCTGGTAGGCCTCCTGGTAATCACCCAGGAGGACCACCCGCAGATCTCGGGCATCGGGACAGAACGGCTGGAGGACGAAGGGAAAGGGCAGGGTCTCCAGGGAAGCCTGGGTGTAGACCTCCTCGATGGTGGGCCACAGGTGGATGCCCATGCCGGCGTGCCGGGAGCAGTGCTTGGTCACCACCCGGCCGATGCCTTCTGCATGGTAGAGGTTGACAGCCGCCATCAGGTCGTGGAGGTCGCAGACCGCGATGGTGCGAGGCAGCATCCAGGCGCCGAACAGCCGGACCTGCAGGACCTTGGAGCGGCTGGCGAGCTGGGAAAGGGCGGAGGGGAACAGGTCCACGCCGCGCTCGACGAGATCGAGGAGCAGCGGCTCCTCCCCCGTCTTCAGCCGCACCCGGCCGAGGACGAGGTCGCCCTCGGCAAGCTCCTGGTAGCGGGCGCGCAGGGTGTCATTATCGGTAATGAGCTGGCTGGTCATCGATATCGGACCTCGAATCCCCGCAGGTCGCTCTGCGGCTCTTCGCTGCTGACCTCCACATGGCTCACCCGGGCGGCAGGCGGGCCTTGGTGGAGCCAGGTGGCGAGCTCCTCCACCCGCGCGGCCTCTCCTTCGGCCACCGCTTCCACCGAGCCATCCGCCCGGTTGCGCACCCAGCCGGCAAGGCCCAGCCGCCTGGCCTCCTCCTGGGTGTGGGCCCGGAAGAAGACCCCCTGCACCCGCCCGTGCACCACCGCCCTGATCCTTTTCGTCGCCATGGCGCCGTCCTCCTCACTCCGTGAGCAACCGCCGGAATTCCCCCTCCGAGAGGATGGGAATCCCCATTTCCTGGGCCTTCCGGAGCTTGCTCCCCGGCTTGTCGCCCGCCACCACGTGGGTGACCTTCTTGCTGATGGCGGCGGCCACCTCGCCGCCCCGCTCCTTCACCCGGGCCTTGGCCTCGTCCCGGGAAAAGGAGGCGAGCCCGCCGGTGAAGAGAAAAACCGCACCGCTCAGGGGCAGGCCGCCGCCGGCCGCCGGGGCGGCCAGCTCCAGGCCCAGCTCCTCCAGCCGGGCGTGCATGGCCCGGACCTCCGGGTCCCGGAAGTACTGGCAGAGGCTCATGGCCACCTGGGGGCCGATCCCCTCCACCTCCAGGAGCTCCTCCTCGGTGGCCTCGGTCAGCCGGGCGAGCGACCCGAAGCGGCTGGCGAGCAGCTGGGCGGTGACCTCCCCCACGTGGCGGATGCCCAGGGCCCCGAGAAACCGGGCCAGGGTGCTCTTTTTGCTGCGCTCGATGGCGGCGATGGCGTTCTGGGCCGACTTCTCCCCCCAGCCCTCCAGGGGGGCCAGGTCCTCTTCCTTCAGAGTATAGAGGTCGGGAAGGTCCCGCACCAGCCCCAGGGTGAAGAGCTGCTCCATGATTTTCTTTCCCAGCCCCTCGATGTCCATCCCCGCCTTGCCGGCATAGTGGATGAGGGTCTGGACCCGCTGGGCCGGACAGTGCGGATTGGGGCAGCGGGTCACCGCCTCGCCCGCCGGCCGGATGAGGTGGTGGCCGCATTCCGGGCAGACGGCGGGCATGCGGACGGGCTGCTCGTCTCCCAGCCGCCGCTCGGGAATGGGCTTCACCACCTCCGGAATGACGTCCCCGGCCCGCTGCACCAGGACCATGTCGCCGAGCCGCAGGTCCTTGCGCTTGATCTCGTCCTCGTTGTGCAGGGTGGCCCGGCTCACCGTCACCCCCCCCACCTGGACCGGCTCCAGATGGGCCACCGGGGTCACCGCCCCGGTGCGGCCCACGTTGAAGCCGATGCCCGCGAGGCGAGTGGTGGCTTGGGTGGCGGGGAACTTGAAGGCAATGGCCCACCGGGGGCTGCGGGTCTTGTAGCCCAGGCGGCGCTGCAGCTCGAACCGGTCCACCTTCACGACCACCCCGTCGATATCGTAGGTCAGGGTCGGGCGGTTGGCGAGCAGCCGCTCGTAGTGGTCGAGCACCGCCGGGAGATCGGGGCAGGAGCGGGTGAGGGGATTGGTCGGGAAGCCCAGGCGGCCGAGATAGGCCAGGAGCTCGCTTTGGGACTGGCAGGGAACGGCGTCGGGGTCGCCCACGCCGTAAACGAAAAAAGCAAGCGGCCGCCGGGCGGTGATTTTGGGGTCGAGCTGGCGGAGCGAGCCGGCCGCGGCATTGCGGGGATTGGCGAACAGGCTCTCCCCCGCGGCCTCCCGCTGAACGTTGAGCTCCTTGAACCCGTCCAGGGTGATGTAGGCCTCCCC
>JAJYKH010000423.1 GCA_021788685.1 Deltaproteobacteria bacterium
CCACGTAGAAGGGGACCCCGTTGTCCTTGGCCGCCAAGGCTTTCAGGTAGGTGCCGATCTTGTTGGCCACGTCGCCGGTGCGGGTGGTGCGGTCGGTGCCCACGATGACCAGGTCCACCAATCCGTGCTGCATGAGGTGCCCCCCGGTGTTGTCAGCGATGAGGGTGTGGGGGACCTCCTCTTCCCCCAGCTCCCAGGCGGTGAGCTTGGCCCCCTGGAGCCAGGGCCGGGTTTCATCCACCCAGACATGGACCGGAATGCCGGCGGCCCGGGCGGCATAGATGGGGGCGGTGGCCGAGCCGTAATCGACAAAGGCCAGCCAGCCGGCGTTGCAGTGGGTGAGGATGTTCACCGGCCCTCCCTTGCGAGCGTGGATTTCCCGGATGAGCCCCAGGCCGTGCTCGCCCACCCGCCGGCAGAAGTCGGCGTCCTCGTCGGCGATCTGGCAGGCCGTGGCCAGGGCCTGACGCCGCTTGGCCGCAGGGTCCCGCACCTTCTGCATCTTCCCGAGCAGCCGCTCCGCCGCCCAGGCCAGATTCCTGGCGGTCGGCCGGGTGGCGATCAGCTGCGCGGCCGCGGCGGCCATCGCCCGGTTAAAATCACGGTCAGGGGCGGCCAGGGCGGCGAGATACATCCCAAAGCCGGCGGTGGCCCCGATGAGGCCGGCCCCCCGGACGTGCATCTCCCGAATGGCAGCTGCTGCGGCATCCACTGTCTTCAGGTCTTCGATCACGAACCGATGGGGCAGCTGGCGCTGGTCGATGATCTGCACGATGCGGGGATCGTCGGGATGGGGCCAGATAGTCCGGGTGTGGCGTCCTTGTACCTTCATGATCGTCGAGGGATTTTTCCTAAAGGAGTTTGGAAAAAAGGAGGAAAGCGACAAGCCCCGCGCCCGCGGAGCCGTAGATCAGCAGTCAGGGGATGCAATCGCTCCCCAGCTTTCGGCGCAGCAGGACGAAGGTGAGCAGGCCGCTTGCGGCGGCGGCCAGGAATGGCAAAAGGCCAAGAAGGGTCACGGTTGCTCTGGCGCGAGCGCGGTAATGATTTTATCCATCTGCTCCCGGTGAGAGCCGGCCCAGTAGATGCGGTCGCAGCGGGGGCAGCGTTCGAACGCATCATAGTACTTCCGGGTGAGGGGCTCAAGACGGGAAAGAATAGTTGTTTTGGCAACCGGCTCCAGGAGATTGTTGCAGCGGAGGCAGCGGCTGAAGGGGCGCATCTGGCCGGCCAAGTGGTAGAGCTCCACCACTTCCCGGAGTTGGGCCAGAGGATCGCTTTCCCGGACCAGCCGGCCATGGACGATCCGGCTTCGTTTGAGCAGGCGGAAATCCATGCTGAGACAGATCCGCTTGTCTCTTTCGGCCGTGGCGGCGCACTCCTCGTCGCTCAAGTCGTTCCGGTAGGCGGTATCGAACCCGAGCATCCGCAGCAGGCGGGCGAGCTTGCCCACGTTCACGTCGGCGATGAACCGGATGTCCGGGAAGGCCGGCCGCAGCGTGGTGGGGGTGCGGACGTCCACCGGCGGCCGCAGCGGCTCCACTTCGATCTCCTCCCTGTCGAGGACCAGGTGCTCAAAGCCGATTTCCCGACCGTTCGCCACCAGCCGCCCGATTTCCGTGTGGGGAGGACCGAGCGCCTCCACCGCATCCTTCACCGAGGCGCGCCGGCCGAGGAGCAGCTCCACCCGCGGCCCCGGCCGGTAGCGGCGGCTCAGAAGGGAGGGCAAGTCGCCATGGAAGGTAAAGAGGGTCATGAAAGCCCTCTGGGATTGGCTTTCAGCAAACCCCACCCGTCGCCGTCGCCCCTGCCGAACGGTGAAAGCTGAGTGCTCACGAAAAAAGGCCTGCCGGGGCAGGCCTGTCAGGTCATGGTGCGGAGGTCGGTGCCATATTCGATTTACAACTCAAAGTAATTGCGTTGAATCTATTTTTCATGATTTGCAAGTACCCCCAAAGGTACCCCCGACCTCTGCCGTTACCCTCTCGAAACCCATCGACAATGAATAATATCCAGGCAGGCCACCGCTGTCCAGGCTCATTCCGCAGGGCGGCTATATGCTTTGCAAACCAGGTCTTCAAGCGTGAGCCGTTGCTCCACGTTGACGTCACGGGGCAGGATCTTTACCCAGAGCTTGAAGAACTCTCCGGGGTTATCTTCTGCCCATTGAGCCAGGGTCTCGACACCTCCAAGCTGCTCGAAAGCCTCCTCAAGGGCCGCTCTCACGCTCGCAGTTGCCTTGTTCGGGGTGCCTTTCTTCCTTCCTGAGTTTGCGGGCCGCGCCGCGCCTTTCTTGAATGCCATAGTTGCTATTTCGTGCTACTTTTGCACGCCTCCTGTTCTGTTCATGTTTGCCGGCCATGCTCCCGAAGAACGATCTCTTCACCTTCAAGGATGAACTCCGCCACCCTGGGCGCCCATCGCTCCGCTTTGCCGCCTCTCTTGAGCTTCACCTTCCGCCAACCCCACAGCTCCAAGACCGCGCCAGGGGTTGACAGCCAGTCTCGGGTTTCCTGTGCCCGCTCCTCGGTGATCTTCTTCACGTGCCCGGCAAAGTCCTGGCCGGTGGACTGCACG
>JAJYKH010000424.1 GCA_021788685.1 Deltaproteobacteria bacterium
CCCCAGCCGGCCGCGGCCGGCCTCCCGGGCGCCTGGCGGCTGCTGGTCGGCTCGCCCGCCGGCCCCGGCCCAACGGCCGCGGAGCTCCGCAACCTGGAAGGGACCCTGGAGCTGCCGCCCCACAGTTTCTTCCTTTACGAGCTGGTCCCCTGATGGAGGAGGAGCGTCCAGCAGCACTGCTGAGCGCTTCCAAACCAGGAGCAAGCTCGAAATCTGCTTCCTAACTTTTGAGAGGGTTCAATGGAACGCTACCTGTGCATCCACGGCCACTTCTACCAGCCGCCCCGGGAAAACCCGTGGCTGGAGGCCGTGGAGGTTCAGGACAGCGCCTTTCCGTACCACGACTGGAACGAGCGGGTCACCGCCGAATGCTACGCCACCAACGCCTCCTCCCGCATCCTCGATCCCGGGCTGCGCATCCGCGAGATCGTGAGCAACTACACCCGGATCAGCTTCGACATGGGGCCCAGCCTGCTCTCCTGGCTGGAGAAGAACGCCCGCGCCGTTTACCAGGCCATCCTGGAGGCGGACCGGGAAAGCCTGGGGCTTTACGAAGGCCATGGCTCGGCCATGGCCCAGGCGTACAATCACCTGATCATGCCGCTCGCCTCCTCCCGGGACAAAGAGACCCAAGTTCTCTGGGGAGTGCGGGACTTCGAAAAACGCTTCCGGCGGCAGCCCGAGGGGATGTGGCTCCCCGAGACGGCGGCGGACCTGGAAACCCTGGAGCTCATGGCGGCGGCCGGGATCAGGTTCACCATCCTCGCCCCGCACCAGGCGCGGCGGGTGCGGCCGATGAGCGGCAAAAAGGAATGGCAGGACGTCTCCGGCGCCCGCATCGACCCCACCCGGGCCTATCGGCTCCGCTTCTCCTCGGGCCGCGCCATCGACATTTTCTTTTACGATGGTCCCATTTCCGGGGCAGTCGCCTTCGAGCGGCTGCTGGAGCGGGGGGAGGACTTCGCCCATCGGCTGCTCAACGGCTTTTCGGCGGAGCGGAGCTGGCCCCAGCTCATGCACATCGCCACGGATGGCGAATCCTACGGCCATCATCACCGGCACGGGGAAATGGCCCTTTCCTTCGCCCTGCGCTTCATCGAGGGCAACCAGCTGGCGACCATCACCAACTACGGCTGGTTTCTGGAGCATCACCCGCCGACCCACGAGGTCCAGATCTTCCCGGACAGCTCCTGGAGCTGCCTGCATGGGGTGGAGCGCTGGCGGAGCGACTGCGGCTGCAGCTCCGGGGCGCACCCCGGCTGGCACCAGAAGTGGCGGGCTCCGCTCCGGGCCAGCCTCGACTGGCTGCGTGACCGGGCCGCCGCCATCTACCAGCTTCGGGCTCCAGCCTACTTCCGGGACCCCTGGGCGGCCCGCAACGATTACATCGACGTGGTCCTCGACCGCTCCGAGGACGATCTCGGCGACTTCTTCGACCGCCACAAGGCCAAAAAGCTCGCCCGCAACGACTGGGCGAAAGCGGTCAAGCTCCAGGAGCTGCAGCGCAATGCCATGCTCATGTACACGAGCTGCGGCTGGTTTTTCGACGAAATTTCCGGCCTCGAGACCGTCCAGGTGCTCCGGTACGCCGGCCGGGTCATCCAGCTCGCCCAAGAAATCGAGGAATCCTTTGATCCCGGCCCCTTTTTCGAGCGGCTCGCCCAGGCGCCCAGCAACCTGCCCGAGCACGGCGACGGCGCGGCCGTGTACCGCCGCTTCGTCGATCCGGCGCTGGTCGATCTCCAGAAGGTGGGGGCCCACTACGGCATCAGCTCGCTCTTCGAGGAGTATGCCGAGGACACCTTCATCTACTGCTACGAGATCGAGCGGCTCGACTTCCGGAAGAGCACGGGAGGCAGCGCCGCCCTGGCCACCGGCCGTTGCCTCGTCTCCTCCGAGATCACCGGCGATTCGGAGACGGTGAGCTTCGCGGCGCTCTCCCTGGGCACCCACGACATCAACTGCGGCATCCGGCGGCTCAGCGGCGTCAAGCAGTTCAAGAGCATGACGGGAGAGCTGCACGCCACCTTCGAAAGAGGGGCCTTCAGCGACGTGGTGCGGCTGATGGACATCCACTTCGGCATCCACAGCTATTCCCTCCGCCACCTCTTCAAGGAGGAGCAGCGGCGGACTCTCCTCACCCTTCTCAAGGAGACCTTGGAGAGCTCCGAGCTCGCCTACCGCCGGCTCTATGAGGAAAACCGGCTGCTGGCGGCCTTCCTCCGGGAGACCGGGATCCCCATCCCCAAGGTCTTCTTCACCGCGGCCGATTTCATCCTGAACCTGGAGCTGAAGCGGGAGATGGAAAGCGACACGGTCGACGGCGGCCGGGTGCGCCATCTCCTCCAGGAATGCCGGAAATGGGACGTGCAGCCGGAAACGGTGGGGCTCGAGTTCGCCCTCCGCCACACCCTGGAGAGGAGCATGGAAGGCTTGGCGGCCATGCCGGCCGACCTCCGCCGCCTGGAAAAGGTGGAGGAGCTGATCGGTCTCGCCGCGGAGATGCCTTTCGAGGTCAAGCTGTGGAGCGTCCAGAACGACTACTACCGGCTGGCGAAGACGGCCTACCCG
>JAJYKH010000047.1 GCA_021788685.1 Deltaproteobacteria bacterium
CCCATCATCGCCGGTTCCCCTTACCATCGCTACTACCCAGTGGACCAGGCAGTCCGCTACTATCTGGACACGGACAACACCACCCTCCGGCGGGCCGAGATCCCCATCACCAGCGAAAACGCCGACCTGAGCACCTTCCCGACCGGCTTCCCTCTGGTGAAAAACATGAAACCCAACTCTCTTCAGTTTTCCTACCTGCCGCCCACCCTCACCCGGAATGCGGTGGTGAGCATCGCCTTCACCATTGCCCGTGATGGCGAAGAGGTGGCCTTCCACAAGGAGGTCCAGATCCGCAATGTGCCCTGAGCGTCTGCAGAGCCAAAAGGGCTTCGGCCTCATGGCGGCCGTCTTCGTCATCACGGTGCTGGCCGCCTTCGGGGTGCTCATCGCCCGCTATGTCTCTACCGGGACCGTCGCCTCGGCCGAAGACTACGTCTGGGCACAGTCCCTCTACGCCGCCGACTCCGCCGCCCGTCTCCGCATGCTGGCGGAAGATGGCGGCGGCGGGCTGACAGCAAGCAGCTTCACCCCTCCGCAAGTCGGTTCATGTGCGACTCAGGAGGTCGCCCCCACCACCCAGTTCAATACCGCCACCGGGACCGGCACGGTGGAGGTCCGCGCCGGGGCCGGCGGGGTTTCCCGGACTATCGTCGTCAACTACCGCCTGTAGCGCCGATTTTTAAGCCTCCTCACTGGGAATTGAAGTTGCGATTCGCCGCAATCATAGTACATTGTCGCTTGATATCGGCTCAGCCGGATTCCCGCCGAAAAAGCGCATCCCGAGGAGGTTGCCCGTGCTTCCAAACCAGAGGGGCTTCACACTGCTCGAGCTGGTCATCGTCATCATCATCCTGGGCATCCTGTCGGCCACGGCCATTCCCCATTACCTGAACATCCAGAATGAAGCCCAGATCGCGGCAGTCAAGGGCAAGCTCGCCGCCACCCGCGGCGGCATCGAGCTGGCCCACGCCAAGATCCTCGCCTCCGGGATGAACACCGGCCCGGACGGAAACAACCCCGATTGGCCCACCCTGGACGAGGTCCAGCACAACGAGCTCCGCCTCGCCACCCGGCCGCAGTCGCTCCTCTATCTCAAGCTGGTGCGGAGCGACAACAACGGCACCGGGCCGAACGATTCCCTGCCGGCGGTTCAGCTCCCCGACATGACCGCAGGGATGTCCGACAACCCGGCGGGGGTCGCCGCCCGCACCCTGGCCAACATCACGGTTACCCCCCGTCAGGCCGACGAATCGGCCGGCTGGGCCTATTATCCCGGCAACGAGCGGGACACGAACGGCCGGGTGGTCGATGCCTACTTTTATGTCGATGACGACCGGCCCCAAACGGACAATATCGATGCGGCCGGCCGCATTCCCAGCGAGTGGTAGCGGACGGTGAGCAAGCTCTTCGATACCCTGGAGCAGATCCGGCGCCACGAAACCTTCCGCTTCCGCCGGCGCTCCTTCCCCCTCCCCGGCCCCTCCTCCAAGGGCCAGGCGGGCCGGAAACAGGCGTTGGCGGCCCTGCTGGTGGCGGCGGTCGCCCTCGCGGCCGGGAGCTGGCTGCTGCGGGATTTCCGCCTGCCCCGATTGCCCCATCTCCCGATTGCCGCGCTGATCCGGTCCACCTCCGGGCTCTCCCGGCCCCTCACCGCGGAACGCCCCCGGGTGGCGGCACAGGGGTTGCCGCTCCCACCCCGGTTCCGCCCCCCCCTGGCCGGCCCGGCAACATCGCTCGCCGAGCAGCAGTTCCTCACCCTCAACAACAAGGGAGTGGAGGCCGCACATCAGGGAGACTCCTGGCGGGCGGTCTACTTTTTCACGAAGGCTTCGGGGCTGCAGCCGGGCCGGCCGGAGCCGTTCATCAACCTGGGGGTGGTCCTCCTCAAGCTCGACCTGCCTGACGCGGCCCGCCGCGCCTTCGAGCAAGCGTATGCCGCGGCCCCCAACGACCCCCGTCTGCGGGAGAACCTGGAGCTGCTGGCGGAAGCGGGGCTGCTCGAGGGCAAGCTGGCGGAGGCGGTCGCCCACCCATCCCCAGGGAAGGGGGGCTGAAAGGCATGCCCTGGCCCTCTCGCAGCAAACGCCATTTCGCCATCACCGGCGATTCCGGGCAGACCGCGCTCGCCGAGGTGCAGCGGTCCCAGACCGGCATCCCCTCCCTGCGGCTGCTGGCCCTGGTCGAAGGCAACATCCACGACGAGGTGACCGTCCGGAGGCTGCTGGCCGCCGCCACTGGCTCCCTGCGCGGCCAGGCCTCCCTGGCGCTCCCGCTCGGTTTTTTCGAAATCGTGACCGTTTCCCTCCCCGGCATGCCCGAGATGGCGGTCGGCAAGGCCTTGCCCTACCATCTCGCCAAGGCGGTGGACCGGCCGCTCAGCGACTTCATCTACGACTGGCAGATCACCAAAGCCCAGAAAGACAAGCTGCAGGTCACCGTGTACCTCTTTCCGGCCAAGGCCTTCTTTTTCCTGCGCCGGGAGCTGGCGCACCGGCAGCTCGAAATTCGCTTTTTCGAGGCGGATGTCTTCGCCGCCTTCGCCTACCTGGCGCGGGAAGGCCGCCTGAAGCCCGCGGAAACCACCATGGGGGTCCTGGTCTGGCCGCGCCAGGTGTCGCTTGCCGTCTACGAGCAAGGCAAGCTGATGCTGGTGCGGACCGTGGCCCTCCAGCAACCCCAAGCCGGCCAAACGGTCCCTTTCGAGCGCGAAACGGATGAGCAGCCCTCCGTACCGGCGGTGGCCGGGGAAACCGGCGAGATCTCGCTCGAAAAGCTGCTGCCTGTCGGCGGCGATCACATCTTGGCCGGGTTCAATCTCCTCTCGGCGGCCGAAACCGCGGACGAGCCCCCCCGGGTGGCCGGTCCTTCGTCCTCCGCGGAGCAAACGGCAGGAGATGCGGACTGGTCGGGCTATCTGCAGTCCCTCAACCTGGAGATCATCAGGACAAGGGACTACTACGCCTCGGTGGTCAAGGGCCAGCCGATCCGCAAGGTCGTCATCGGGGGCGGCGAGGAATGCTGGGACCGGCTCGAAGGGCTTGCCGCCAGCTCGGTCGGGTTGCCGGTGCAGCCCCTCATCCGGACGCACATGGTGCCCAACTGCCCGCCGCTCCTGGCGGCCACGGCGTTGGGCACCGGCGCCCGGTGGTAAGAGAAAGCGCTCACATGGCACCACATCTCCTTCGTCACCGGGCCGCCCGCATACCGATGTATAGCGGGCAACCCTCTTCCTCGGATCTGCGGCACCCTGTGAACGCTGCCGTTTCCGGGAAAAAATTTGCTCAGCCGCTTCGGCGGGGATCCTGCCCATGCTGAGCCGGATCAACCTCGTTCCCCAGCTGCCGGTCTCGACCCGGATCAGGAAACTGAAGGCGCCGCTGCTCGCGTTGCTCGCTGGGGCCATGCTGCTGTTCTTCTCCCTGGAGAACCGGCTCCTCGACCGCCGGCTGGAAAGCACCGACCGGGATCTCGCTGAAATCGAGCGGGAAATCAGCCTCTTCGAGCAGCTGCAGGCCCAGGTCCAGGCCCTCACCACCCGGAGCAAGGCCTTGGAGCAGGAGAAGCAAAAATTGGAGGGGGACGCCGGGGCCCTGACCAACTCCCAGACCGCGCCGCGGCGCCTCTCGCTGGCGCTGCTCAAGATCACCGAGGCGCTGCCGCCAACGGTCAAATGCCAGAAGATCGAGTTCGGGAAGGACGCGGTCCAGCTTCACGGGGTGGCCATGCAGTACCGTGACCTGCCGCCGGTGATCAAGGCCCTCAAGGAGGACCCCCTGTTCAAGGCCGCCCAGATCCAGGACATCGACCGCGTCGAGGGCGACCACGACCGGCTGCTCTTCACCATCGTCCTGGCATTGGAGTGAGATGCCACCGTGCCAACAATTGTCGGCCTCGCAAAAGCCGCTCCGCCGACGGTCCACGTATTTGGGTTGTTGCTTTCGCATTCCCGCTCGCCTGAGTTAGGAGGCTTTTGCGAGATTGTCAAAAATTGGTAAGAATCTCAAAACGTGGTATTTTGCGCTCCGCAGCGATCCGGACGCGCTGGTGGAAATCCGCCAGCTCGCCCTGGGAATCCTGGTCTGCCTCGCCCTCTTTTATGCCGGCTCGACGCTTCTCCTGGCGCCCCGGAAGGCAGCGCTCGCGCAGAAGGTCGCCAGGGCCGGGGAGCTGCGCAATTCCGCCTCCGGGCAGGCGAGCGCCGCCCTGAGCACCCAGAAGGAGCGGCTGACGAAGCGCCAGGAGCAGATGGAGGAAAGCCTCGCCATCCTGCAGCTCAAGAAAAAATATCTGCGGGCGCATTGGGAAGCGAGGGGCAGCAACGAGCAATTCAGCAAAGTCGTTTTCACGCTTCTGCCGTCCGCCCCGATAAGAATCGAGCAGCATCTCGATAAAATCAGCCAGGGCGAGCCCCAGTCGGCGGGCGGGTTCACCATCCAGCCGGTGCACCTCAAGGGGGAGGCGAAGTTCGAGGACATTTTCCTCTACCTGCAGTATCTGGAAAACAGCCCGGAAGTGAGCGGGATCGACGGGCTGGTCCTGGAGGCCGCTCCCCCGGACGCGGGGGAAGGCACGGTCCGGTTCGAGATGACCGTGAACCGCATGTTCCTGGAGGGGAAATGAGGCGGCTTTGGTGGCTGCTCGCCATCCTGCTCATCTCCGGGGCGGAGGCCGCCCCGGCTGCGGCGGCGGGGGCCCAGGTGCTGCAGCTCTCCCCCGATGATCTGCGGTCCTATGCCGCCAAGCGGGAGCTGCTGGTCACCGCCCGGGACCCGTTCAACTGGCCGCCCGAGGAGCAAAAGCAGCTCAAAGCCGCCGCGCGGTCCGAGACGCCCGATTTCCTCTCCGGGATCTCGCTGACCGGCATCATGTGGGACGAGAAGATGCCGCTCGCGGTGATCAACGGCGGCATGCACGGGGTGGGCGACACCGTGGCCGGGGCCAGAATCAGCGCCATTTTCAAGGAAACCGTGGTCCTCGACTACAACGGCTCCTCCTACACGTTATGGATCCAGAAGGGAAGCCCAAAACCGACCCGCGGAGCGAAGTAGGCATGCAGTCCCGCAACCGTTTCCGGATCATGATGCGCCGGCTCCTGCCCCTGGCCTGCTGCCTGGGGCTGCTCCTCGCCCTGGTGGGACCGGCCCGGGCCGAGGGCGATCTGGTGGACAGGCTCAAGGAGCACCAGTCCTTCCTCCGCGGCGAAAACCTGCCCGTTTCCATGATATTGCAGGCCATGGCCCGCCAAGCCGGCATCAACATCTTCGTCGCGGACAACATCCAGGACACCATCACCCTCAACGTGGGGAACCTGACCCTCTACGACGTCTTCCAGCTCATCATGGAGGCCAAGGGCCTTCATTACTCGGAGCGCAACAAGGTCCTCTTCGTGGAGAAAACGGCCGACTACAGCCAGACCCCCAAGGACCTGATGACCGTCCGCCTGTGCACCGAGTACGGCAGCGCCGGCGACTACCTCGACCAGTTGAAGCCCCTGCTCGGCAGCACCGGCCGGATCATGGTGGCCGACCGGGGCAACTGCCTTCTCGTCCAGGAGCGGAAGGAGACCATCGATCGCATCGAGCAGATGCTGGCCGAGCTCGACCGGCCCATTCCCCAGGTCCACATCGAGGCGCGGATCGTGACCGTCACCGACGAGGCCATCCGGCGGCTGGGCATCAATTGGAGCGCCACCAATACCAGCCAGTCCGGCGCCGGTCTGAAGAGCGCCGTCGCTGATCTCTCAGTCGACCACACCTCCAGCCTGGCGGTGGGCTTCATCCGGGACAACCTGAACCTGGGGGTGGAGCTGCAGGCCCTCCAGCAGAAGCACATGGCGCGAATCCTCTCCGCCCCCCGGGTGCTGGTGCTCGACGGCAAGGAAGCGGAGATCAAGAAGGGCCAGGAGGTCCCGTTCGTCACCCAGACCAGCACCACGATCAACACCACCTTCCGGGAGGCCAATCTGAGCCTCAAGGTCACCCCCAAGATCCTGCGGGACGACTTCATCTCCCTCAAAGTGGTGGTCACCAACGACAACGTCGTCCAACCCACCACCCCGGGCGGCGAGCCCCTGATCAACACCCAGGAAATCACCACCAGCCTGCTCCTCGAAGACAACGTCACGGTGGTGATCGGCGGCATCCTCGCCGAGACCAATGACAACCAGCATGGGGGGGTCCCGGGGCTCGCCAGGGTGCCGCTGCTGGGGCACCTGTTCAGGAATTCGCAGAAACAGGCGGAGCGGAGCGAGCTGCTGGTCTTCATCACCCCCACCACCATGACCATGCGCGCCCCCCACCGGAAAGGCGACGAGCAGTACCGGAAGAAAATCCTGAGCTACGGCCCGCTGCTGTCGAACGGCAGCCCGGCCGCCCCCTCCGAAGCCGTCGCGCCCCCGGCGCCAAAGTCCCAGGCCCCCAAGCCATGAACCATCTTTCCTTCTTCAACTTCACCGACGAGCCGTTCCGGCTGACTCCGGACCGGGACTTCTATTACCCCTCCGCGGTCCATACGGCGGTGGGCGAGGTGATCCGTTTCGGGCTGCACCAGGGGGAGGGATACATCATCGTCATCGGCGAGGTGGGGACCGGCAAGACCATGCTGCTGCGGATCCTCACCGCCGAGCTCGCCAAAGAATACGAGACCGCCTTCCTTTTCTCCCCCCACCTGTCGCCCAAGGAGCTGCTGCTGGCCATTCTCCGCGACATCGGCATCGAGGAGAAGATCGACGCGGGCGCGAGCCTCGATCACCTGCTCCGGATTCTGAACGATCACCTCTATGGGCTTTCCCAGTGCAACAAACGGCTGGTGATCATCATCGACGAGGCGCAGAACCTGCCCATGGAAAGCATCGAGCAGCTGCGGCTCCTCTCCAATTTCGAGGCGGATAAATATAAGCTGCTCCAGATCATCCTGGTGGGCCAGCCGGAGCTGATGGAGAAGGTGGAGCGGTCGGACCTGCGGCAGCTCCTCCAGCGGATCACCATTTTCGAGCGCCTCAATCCCCTCTCCGAAAAAGAAAGCCTCCAGTACGTGCACTTCCGGCTGAACCGGGCCGGGCGCAGCGATCTGCGCCTCGACCGCGGGGCCGGCAAGGTCCTCTGGCGATACACCCAAGGGGTGCCCCGGCTCATCAACAAGCTCATGAGCCGGGCAATCCTGATGGCCTATGCCCGGCAGCAGCAGAAATTCGACAAGGCGGTGCTCAAGGATGCCGCCAAGTCCCTGCGGCTCCCGAAAAAGCGCCCCTGGTTCGCCCACCCGGCCCTGCCCTGGCTGACCGCCGCCACCCTGGCCGTGGTCCTGGGCCTGGTCGCCTTCGTGCTGCGGCACGACCTCCCTGCGATCGACACGGCCGTCCTGGCCAGGCTCACGGGCCGGTGAGGCTGAAACGCCAAACCATGACCCAACCTCTCAAACGCAAGAAATTCGGCGACATCCTGGTGGAGGGCGGCCTGATCACCGCCACCCAGCTCGATCAGGCCCTGACCTTCGGGCGGGAGCGGGAGCTCAAGCTGGGGCAGGCCCTGCGCGAGCTTGGCTTCGTGAACGAAATGGCGGTGGCCAGGACCATCGCCAAGCAGCTGGGGATGCCCTTCGTTGACTTCGATAAAATCGTGATCGACCCGGAAGTGGCCGCCACCCTTCCCGAAACGGTGGCCCGCAAATACAAGGTCATCGTCCTCGGGCGCAAGCCGGGTGAGACCCTCATCGCCTTTGCCGACCCCCTGGACATCTTCGCCTTCGACGAGGTGCGGCGGTACGTGCGGGACAAGATCGTCCCCTGCGTGGGGGCGGAATCGAAAATCGCGACCGCGATCAATCGCCTTTATGGCCGGGAGAGCCTGCCCGTCGCGGCGGCCGAGGAGGAAGGGAGTGATGATTCCGCGGCGGTGGCGGCCATCAACAACCTCATCCTCCAGGCCGCCCGCCAGCTGGCGAGCGACATCCACATCGAGCCCTCCGAGGAGGGGACCCGCGTCCGTTTCCGGGTGGACGGCTTGCTGCGGCAGGCCAAGGAGTTCCCGGCCGAGCTCCACCCGAGCCTGGTCTCCCGGGTGAAAATTCTCTCCCAGCTCGATATCGGCGAGCGCCGCAAGCCCCAAGACGGCCGCTTCGAGATCCCGGTGGGGGGCCGGAGCCTCGATATCCGGGTTTCCATTCTCCCGGTCACCGGCGGCGAAAAGGTGGTCATGCGGCTTCTCGACAAGGCCAAGATCCGCATCGACGTGCAGGACCTGGGCTTCGAAAAGGAGCAGGCGCAGCTCTTCCTGGAGTGCATCGGCCGGCCCCACGAGATCATCCTGGTGACCGGCCCCACCGGCAGCGGCAAGACCACCACCCTCTACGCCGCCCTCAATCACATCAACTCGGTCCACAGGAACATCGTCACCGTCGAAGACCCGGTGGAGTACGAGCTGGCCGGAGTGAACCAGGTGCAGGTCAACCGGAAGGCGGACCTCACCTTCGCCTCCGCGCTTCGCTCCATCCTCCGCCAGGACCCGGACGTGATCATGATCGGCGAGATCCGGGACGCGGAAACCGCCGAAATCGCCGTCCAGTCGGCCCTCACCGGCCACCTGGTGCTCTCGACCCTCCACACCAACGATGCTTGCAGCGCGGTCACCCGCCTCATTGACATGGGGATCCCCCCCTTTCTCATCGCCTCCGGTCTCGGCTTGGTGGTGGGCCAGCGGCTGGTGCGGCTGCTCTGCCAGGAATGCCGCCAGCCCTATTCCGCCCCCCCCACCCTCCAGGAGGAGCTGGGGCTTGAGCCCCTGAGCGGGGCGACCTTCTACCGGGCCGGCGGCTGCCCGGCCTGCGACCAGACCGGCTACAAGGGTCGGGCCGCCATCTACGAGCTGCTGCCCATCACCCGCACCCTGGAGCCTCTCATCGTCAACCGGGCGTCGAGCTTCGAGCTGTTCCGGGAGGCGCAGCAGGAGGGGTTCATCTCCATGCGTCAGGCGGGAATCCGCAAGGTGCTCGCCGGTCTCACCACGGTGGATGAGATCCTGCGGGTCACCCTCGACGCCAGGAGCTAGTGTCCGATTGCATAACTACGCCCTTCATCATTCCGACCTTTCCCGTCATTCCGGCGAAGGCCGGACAAAAGCGCTGCTTGCGCGGTTGAACACCCGAAGGGCGGCCTGCAGGGCGAACGCAGCCATTAATCCAGCCCCCGGGTCATTCTGGACTCCGGGCTTCGCCGGGGTGACGAATGTGGAGACCCCGGTTCCTTTTGCAAGGAAACACTAGCGGTGGCGGTCTTTCGCTATGAGGCCATCGACGGCACGGGCCGGATCACCTCCGGGGTGCGGACGGCCGAGCTGGTGCAGGAAGTGGAGCAGTGGCTGCTGGAAAACCGGCTGAGCCCCGTGGACATCCGCCTGACCGGCCAGGGCGGGCTGGAGCAGGCCGAAGGCGGGCAGGCCTTGTCCCTTCGGGAAAGGCTGCGCGGAGTAGAGCTCGAAGACCTCATCCTCTTCTGCCGCCAGCTCGCCACCATGCTCGGGGCGGGCGTCGCCCTGCTGCAGGGCCTCCAGATCATGACCCGCCAGGTGGGGAATTCCCGTCTCCGGGAGATCCTCCATGAAGTGGCCGGCGAGATCGAGGGCGGCGCCACCCTGAGCGATGCCTTCGCCCGCCATCCCAAGGTGTTCAACCGGCTCTTCCGCAACCTGGTCAAGGTGGGCGAGGAATCGGGCAACCTGGACAACGCCTTCGAGTACCTCGCCGGTCTCTATGAAAACGAGAAGGACATCCAGGAACGGATCAAGTCGGCCACCCGGTACCCCAAGCTGGTGATCACGGCTCTGACCGGGGCCGTCTTCTTCCTGATGACCTTCGTGGTCCCGAAGTTCATCAGCCTGTTCAGCAAGGCCAAGGTGGAGCTGCCCCTCCCCACCAGGCTGCTCATTGCCGTGAGCAGCCTGTGCGTCCACCACACCCTTCTCATCCTCGTGCTGGCGGCGGCGCTGGTGGCCAGCTACAAGCTCGCCCTGCGCTCCGAAGGGTTCGTCTGGGAGCGTGACCGGCTGCTGCTCCGCCTCCCCGTTCTAGGCGATCTCACCACCCGCCTCTACATGGCGCGCTTCTGCCGGGTATTCGCCGTGCTCACCACGAGCGGCATCGACATCATCCGCACCCTGGAGCTGGCGGCCACCGCCCTGGACAACCTGGTGCTGTTCCGGATGGTGAACGAGGTGCGGGTCGAGGTGGAAGGAGGCGTCGGGCTGAACCAGGCCATGGGCAAGCGCCCGGTTTTCCCGGCCATGGTGGTGCAGATGATCGCCATCGGCGAGGAAGCGGGCCAGATGGACATCATGATGAACAAGGTGGCCGACTACTACGAAGCGGAAACCTCCTACACCATCAAGCGGCTCGCCACCTACATCGAGCCGGCCATGCTCCTGGTGCTGGGCACGATTGTCGCCTTCATCGCCCTGGCCATCTTCATGCCCATGTGGGACATGATGAAGGTGGCGAAAGGCGGGTGATTCGTAGACACCCGCCAGTCATGGTAGCCAGTCCCGGTAGGTCGGGTTAGCGAAGCGTAACCCGACATTCAGGCCAAAGGACCGCCACGATATGAGGTACCGACGGGCATTCATCCCGGGTGGCTCCTTCTTCTTCACCGTGGTGACGGAAAAGCGACGCCCTCTGTTTGCATCTGCGGAGGCGGTGGATGTCCTGCGTCAGGCTTTTCGCACGGTTCGTACGACCCGGTTTTTCCAGATGGACGCCATTGTGGTCCTTCCCGACCACCTGCACTGCATCTGGACCCTACTCCCAAACGATTTCGATTTCGCAACCCGCTGGCGCCTCATCAAGGCATGGTTCACGAAGCACTGCGACCCGGCTTTGCGTCTCCCCCCAAACCGAACCCGGGCAGCCAAAAACTGCCAGGCACTCTGGCAGCATCGATATTGGGAGCATGCCTTGCGGGGCGAAGATGATTTCTTGAGGCATGTGGAATATATCCATTTCAACCCGGTGAAGCATGGGTTGGCCTCCTCCCCCATCGAATGGCCGTATTCCAGTTTCCACCGATATGTTGAGGCAGGGATCTATCCAACCGATTGGGGGCAAGGCGATATGAGCTTCCATGGGGTTGGGCACGAGTGACCGGCCCTGGTGAAGAGTAGGTCGGGTTAGCGAGCGTAACCCGACGGAAACCTCGGCGCCTCGCCCCCCAAGCGAAATGCCAGAATGAAAAGGCCGGCCCCCCAAAAGGAACCGGCCTTTTCATTCACATCGTCATGTCGGGTTACGCTGGCGTCCGACCGACCTACGATTGCCCTTTCTGACCATGGGGCAAAGGATAATACTCCTTCATCTGCTCAATCAGCTCATTCATTTTTTCTTTCTCGCCCAAGGCCGCATACCCCTCCGCCATCGTGGCGTAAAGCTTCCGATTCGGCCTTTGCCGGGCGGCCTTTGCCGCCCATGAAAGGTAAGATTCGATGCCGGCGCGGTCTTTCTCCATCAGAGCCTGGGCAAACCGGTTGATCATGCCATAGGCTTGAATCTGCATCCCCCAGGGGCCGGGGTTGACCACCTGCCCCAGATCCCTCAAGTGCTCTATGGTTTTCGACTTTTCATAGCGGACCACAAGGGATGTGGTGCGGAGAGTGGTGATCATGAAAACAACGGTTATGCCGGAGAGGATTATTGCCAAGGTACGCAGGGCAAACCCGTACCGGAATTCCTTGGCCGCAAGGCTGCCGCACTCCTCATCGACCCACCAGAGCAGGACCAGGAAAACCACCCAGTGCGCCAGCGAGTGGTAAAAAGGATACTCCAGCATCAAGTGCGTCCAGATCGGGAGAAAGAGAACGGACAGTTCCCCCCCCTGCTTCCACCCGCGGGATGAAACGTTCTTGAGCCACGCCCAAATGGTCAATCCGATCCCCAGGACCGGGGCAATGCCTCCCTCGACCCACCAGAACAACAGCTCGTTATGGGGGTGAAGAAGATTTTCCGGGGAGCCCGGGACGGCTCTCCCTTCCTTGAGCGAGACGGAATAGTGATGGAGATATTGGTAGGGGAAGTCCCCGTACCCCCACCCCAGCCAAGGTCGCTCCCAAATCATGCTCAAGCATTCTCGATAAATTGCCAATCTTGGGCTACCATGAGATATCTCTTGCGATGTTTTCTGCAATCCTGTTTCAAGGGGGGGGACTGCGCCACCAACAAGGAAGGCACAAATTAAAACAAGCCACCATTGCACTAAAATTTGCTTTTTTTCTTTGAAGAAAAAGAGAGTGAGGATGGCGGGGCCTGCTAACAAGGTGAGCAGGCCTGTCCTGGAGCCCAATTTCAGAGTCACCAAAGACGCGGCAAAAGCAACTGAATAGCAAAGAGTCGACTTGTACCACTTTTGTTCCGCCCCATGAAGGTCTAGGAGGAGGTAGAGCGATAAAGTCACTCCGGTCGTCATGAAGGTTGCCATGACATTCGGTTGCTGGAAGATGCCGTATGGAAGGTTCTGCTTGGCATCATACCCCAACCAGTTGCCAGGCGTGAGCAGGTAGTATTGCACCAGCCCAAATGCGGCCTCGATGCCGACGGAGAGGAGAACCAGGAGCAGGACTTGGCGGCGATGCTCGCGATCCGGGAAGAATTGATAGAGGGACAGGAGGAACAACCAGCCGGCAATCAGCCCCAGGAATCTTGGGACTGCAGAGAA
>JAJYKH010000425.1 GCA_021788685.1 Deltaproteobacteria bacterium
TGCCCTGCCCCCAGTGCGGCACCAAGGTCACGGTCGGCCCGGCAGCCGCCCCCGCCAAGGAAACTCCCCGGGAAGGGCTTTTCGTTTGCCCCGGCTGCGGCCTCAGCAAAAAGGCCCCTCCGAAATATTTGGGCCGCTCCCTCCCCTGCCCCGGCTGCGGCGCCCAGGGAACGGTGCGGCCCTTGCCCGCGGGCCAGGGCCGAAAGGGACGTCTCCTGTACATGGGCGGCATGGCCCTCCTGCTTTCCCTGGCGGCGGTGCTGGCCCTGCTCGTGGGCCGGAAGATGCTTGCCGGCCCCGACTACCGGCCCGCCTTCCATCCCTTGCCGCCCCGCCTCCTGGCCGATGCCCGGAGCAAGGACCACCAGCGGCTGCTCCTGGTGGAAGAGCTGCTGAAGAGCTCCCGGGACCTGCGCGGCCGTGACCTCAGCCGCCTCGACCTCGGCACGGTCGATTTGCGGGAAACCGATCTGCGCCAGGCCAATCTGGAGGGGGCGGACCTGGGCCGGGCCGATCTGCGCGGGGCCAAGCTGGAAAAGGCCAACCTCCAGGGGGCCAACCTGGAGGCGGCCGATTTGAGCGGGGTCGATCTCGAAAAGGCCGTGCTCCGGGAGGCGACGGCCGCCAAGGCCAATTTCCAGGGGGCCGATCTCCAGGGGGCCAACCTGGGGGAGGCGGACCTCAGGCGGGCGAGCCTCACCCAGGCCGACTTGCGCAAAGCCGTGCTGGCCGGCGCTAACCTGGCCGGGGCGGACTTCACGGGGGCCGACCTGCGCGGGGCCGCCTGCAGCCAGGCCGACCTGACCGCCACCAATCTCAGCGGCGCCGACCTGAACCGGGCGGACCTCAGCGCCACCCGCCTCACCACCACCCAGCTGGACGGGGCCGATCTCGGAGGCGTCAACCTGGCCGGCGCCGACCTGGCGCGCGCCCGCCTGCAAAAGGCGACCATGGCAAAGGCCAACCTGGAAAGCGCCAGCCTGTACGGCACCGATCTCACCGACGCCGACCTCACGGACAGCGATCTGGCCGCCGCCGACCTGAGCCGGGCGGTGCTGGCGCAGGCCCGTCTGGACAGGGCGTCCCTGAAAGAGGCCAATCTCCACGAAGCCGATCTCCGCCAAGCCAGCATGCATCTCGCCGATTGCGAGCAGGCCAACTTCACCCTCGCCAACCTGAGCGGGGCGGACCTGAGCGGCGCCAACCTGCTGAAGGCCAATCTCACCAGCGCCAACGGCGTCGGGGCCGTCCTGGCCCGGGCCAACCTGGTCCGCGCCAACCTGACCGGGGCCTCCCTCGACGGGGCCGACCTGAGCGGCCGCGCCGTCCTCAGCGAGGCGAACCTGACCGACAGCCATCTCGGGCAGGCCAAGCTCCGCAACGCCGACTTCCAGGGTGCCAATCTCACCGAGACCGACCTGCGGCAGGCCGATCTCCGCCAGGCCAACCTGAGTCACGCCTTCCTCAACGGGGCCGACCTGAGCAACGCCAAGCTCGCCTCGGCCGACCTCTCGAACGCCGCCCTGAAAGGCGCCGACCTGACCGGGATCAACCTGGCCGATGCGGACAACCTGGACCTCGACCAGCTCCGTTTCAACATCCTGAGCGATGCCAAGCTGGTCAAGCTCGACCTCCGCAACGCCAACCTGATCGATGCCAAGCTCGCGGGGGCCGACCTGAGCGATACGGATTTGAGCAACGCCGACCTTGCCGGGGCCGACCTGAGCAGGGCCAGCCTCACCGGGGCCAACCTGCGCTGGGCCAACCTCACCGATGCCGATCTGGAGGGGGCCAAGCTCGGGGGCGCGAACCTCAACGATGCGGACCTCAATCGGGCGGAGCTGAGGGGGGCCGAGCTGGAGAAGGCCCAGGCGGCGGGGGTGAGAAACTGGCAGAAGGCGAAAGACCTGCCCCCGGGCCTGAAGGCGCGCCTGGCCAGCGGTGCGGCGCGCGACCAGGGGACCCCGGCCCCGGGCAGGGCGGCGGCCGTAATCTACCCCGAATCCAGGGGTGATGACCATCGCGAAATCCGGATCTGGAGCCTGAAAGTGGAGGCCGCTGGCCAAATCAGGGAACGTTTCGGAAAAGAGGAAGAGCTGAGCGCGCCCTTCCGCGGCAACGACATGGAAGCGAACCTGGCGATGCACCGGATGTTCGGCGAAGGGCGAGGCCCGGTGGCCGGCCGCCCCGGGACGGTTTTGGGGGTCCTCTACGCGGTGAATTTCATTCCGGGCGACGTCGAGCTGCCCCTGGAGGTCAAGTGGATCGGCCCGGACCACACGGTCGCGCGCTCGCGGGTCATCAACCACCGCAACAGCGAGCGGCGGGTCGAGGCCTATGTCCTGCCCGCCGGCAAGCAGCCGCTCGCCGGCACCTGGACGGTCGAGTTTCTTTACAAGGGCAGGAAAATCGGGGAGCAGCAGCTGACGGTCACCGGGGGCCCCGCGTAAGCAGCGGCACTTATCCTTCTCTGCCGGGAGCTGCCGCTCCGCCTCAAAAAATCCGGGTCGTCCGCCTGATGCTGGCGGACGCAAAAAAGGGCGGGACCGGTTCCGGCCCCGCC
>JAJYKH010000426.1 GCA_021788685.1 Deltaproteobacteria bacterium
TAAAGAACGCGAGACTGAAGCCGGCGGTTCCCGGAGCACGTCGAAAAGGCGGCACGAGCTCTTCCCGGAAATCGACCTCGGGCAGAAGCTGCACATCTGCCGGAGCTCGCCCGTTCTTCAACCTGAAATGCAGCTCGGTCTCCTGCTCGCCGCCATCGGGAAGGCCACCGTGGTGCCCGGCAATGGCATAGGAGAGAAGCAATCCGAGCCGGCCGGCCCGCTCCTGGGCGAGGCGTGCGCCGAACGAGGAATGGTCCACCTTTAAGGGTTTGCCTTCCAGCCGGCGGGTGAAATCATCAGTCGCCTTGCCGGCATCGTGCAGCAGCCCCCGCGATACCCCCACGGCCCGGCCCCGAAGGCGCCGGCAAAGCTCCGGGCCAGCTCCGCGACGTTCAGCAGGTGCTCGGGAAGCCCCTGCCAGTCGGATTTGTCCGGATTCTCCGTCCAATGGGCATAATACCTATTCATAGGCACCTCAAAACCCGATCCTCCGCCGCGGCTTCTCATCTTCCGCCAGCAGCCGCTTTATCACCTCAAAGACCGAGGGGAAATTCTCATCGTACTTCGCCTCCATCTCCTCGATCTTCCTGCGCAGCTCTTCGTGGGTGGCGAGCATGCGGCGCAACTGGGTGAAGGTGCGCATGATGGCGATGTTCACCTGAATGGCTTGCTCGCTTTTCAGCACGCTGGACAACATTGCCACTCCCTGCTCGGTGAAGGCCATGGGCGAGTGCCGCAATCCCATCTTGTCGGAATTGGACATCACAATTTGTGATCTCCATTTTCCGAGCTCCTTCTTTCCGAGGATGAACATGAAGTCACCAGGGAATCGCAAAATGTTCCTGCGCACTGCCTGTTTCAGCGCCCGCGTTTCCACGCCGTACAGCTCAGCGAGATCGCGGTCGAGCATGACCTTCTCGCCCCGCAGGAGAAAGATTTTCTTCTCGATCAGCTCAGCAGAGACCAGGTTGTTCATCTCTTCCTCCGCACTTCGGCCAAGCATTCGATTGTTACCACCCACCACAGGACATCCAGCGCCCATTCCATCCCTTCTGGATTGCGATTCACTTCAACTCCGCATAAATACCAGGCATGGCTTGCCGAATCGAGGGAAATATCCGGCGGGAGGAACCATGATCATTCCGGAATCCGGGCTGGATCGGGGAAAAACCGGCCGGCGGGGGAGGTTTTCGGGGGGAAGAAAGGGGATCAGCGTTCCATCGTTTCAGCATCGAACGTTTGAACGCCGGAACGCCCGCGCCTCACCGCAGCGGCGGATTGAAATACCCGAAGCGCAGCTTGGGAAATCGCTTCTTGAGCGCCGCGAGCCAGGCCCGGATGCCTAGGGGTCGGGCCTCGGGCCGGTGGCCAAGGGCCTCCAGGTACCAATCCGGGTCCATGTTGAGGTTCCGGAGCTGGATGAAGTCGGGGCGGTGGCGGGAGACGAGGTCGCAGAGGGCGGCGAGCTCCTCCGGGTCGTCGGTGAAGCCGGGGAGGATGAAATAGTTGAGGGAGACGAACTTGCCCGCGGCTTTCATGGCGTCGATGGAGCCGCAGACGTCCGCGAAGGTGAACCCCTGGGGCCGGTAGTAGCGGGCGTGGCATTCGGGGCGGGCGCTGTTCAGGCTCACCCGGATGGAGTCGAGGCCGGCCGCGGCCAGGCGGGCGACCTTGTCCGGGAGGCTTGCGTTGCTGTTGAGGTTCACCGTGCCCCGGCCGGTCGATTTGCGGATGAGGCGGATGGCCTCCTCGATGGTGTCCGCCTGGAGGAGCGGCTCGCCCTCGCACCCCTGGCCGAAGCTCACCACCCCGCGCGCCACCCGTTCCAGATGGGGCACGGCCACTTCGGCGATCTCCGCCGGGGTGGGCACGAACTTGATCCGCTCCTGGGTGGAGGGGCAGCAGCCCGAGGGCTGGAGGGAGATGCAGCCGAGGCACCGGGCGTTGCAGGCCGGCGAGGTGGGAAGGGGCGCCTCGTAGCGGTCGAGGAAGTAGTTCTTGGCCGCCGGGCAGGAGTAGGTGAGCGAGCAGATCCCCAGGTGCTGGATAAGCCGGTTCGCGGGGTGGCTGCTCAGCCGCTGGCGGGTCGCCTTCTCGATCCGCCGGCAGTCGAAGCCGGCCGCCTCCTGGCGCGGGTCGGCGTCGCTCCGGAAGCCCGCGGCCCAGAAGCGGCCGTCGAGCCAGCCCACGGCGGTGTAGGCGAAGAGGGGCAGCAGCGGGGCCCCGGTGGTCTTTTCGAACGCGGCGGTGTGGATGGCGGTGTGGGCCGGGGCCATGAAGGCGGCCACTGCCTGGATGCCCGCTTCCGGCTCCCCGGGGTTTTCCGCAAGCTTCAGCGGCTCGCCCGTGGCCGGATCGGTGCCCACCGGCAGCCGGCCGGGGAGCACGAAGAGCTCGCTCCCCTCGGGGAGCGGGATCAGGTCCGCGAGCGCCGGCTGGACGGTCCGGCTGCCGCTGCGGCCGGCCATGGCCAGCTCGGGAAAATCGACGATCTCGCCCCGGCTGTTGGCGTAAACCAGGCAGGGCATGGCGCGGGGGTGCTTTTCTTTCACGGC
>JAJYKH010000048.1 GCA_021788685.1 Deltaproteobacteria bacterium
GCTCGAAGACCTCTTCCCCGAAGGCTGCGGCCAGGGCATTGGCGAAGTTGGAGGTGGCCACCGATTTGGCCACCATGCCGCGCTTCCCTTTCACCTCGTGAAGATAGTGGTAGGCCATGGCCCCGAACGCGTTCATGGGGATCTCGTTCTCGCCGTCCGTGAACCGCACCCGGTCGGCGTCCGGGTCCATGATGATGCCCAGCTTGAGCGGCTCCGGCCGGCGGCGCAGGGTGTCGACCACCAGCTTCATGTTGGCGGTGGAGGGCTCGGGCGCGATGCCGCCGAACGTGGGGTCCGGCTCGGTGCGGAGGAAGAGGACCCGGCCGCAGCAGGTCTTGGCCAGGGACTCGACATGGACCCGGCTCGCCCCGTGGACGCAGTCCACCGCCACGATCATCTCCTCGCGCTTGGCGAGCCGGGCCATGATCTGGTCGTAGTCGAGGCCGTGGGCGGGCCCGCCCGCCCGGACCAGCTCGAGCCAGCAGGCCAGGGTGTCGCACCGGGTGGCCAGGGCCGGGTTGGGGGCGACGTCCACCGGCTTGATGTCCTCGGCGATGATCTCCCGGGCGTTCCGGGTGATGCGGTCGGTCAGCTCCTTGGCCGCCGGACCGGCGTCGGCCGCGTTGTATTTGAAGCCCGCGTATTCGAGGGGGTTGTGGCTGGGGGTGAGGTTGACCGAGAAGGCGGCGTTCAGGCGCAGGACCGCGGCCGAAAGGGTGCCGGTGGTGGCCTCGCCCGCGTAATGGACCCGGAACCCGTGGCTGGTGAGGACGTCGATCACGCTCTCGGCCAGCAGCTCGCCCCCGAACCGGTTGTCGAAGCCGACCACCGCCCCGCGCTCCTGCGCCTCCCGGACGCTTTTCACTCCGAGGAGCGGCGCCAGCTCGTCCGAGCTCTGGAGCTCCCGGTACATGGCAATGATGGCCAGGGTCACCTGGGCCACCGACTTGGCGAACAGGTCCTTGCCGATGATCCCCCGCCAGCCCGAGGTGCCGAAGGAGACCGGCGAGCGCGGTCTCCCCTTGTTGCTCAGCAGCTCGTCGCCCACGAGCGCGTAGACCCGGTCGATCTCCGCCTGCCAGCGGGCGTGCTCTTCCCGGCCCGCTCCGGCCTGGTTGCGGCGGGCGACCAGCTCCTTGATGAGGCTGAAATAATCGCTCGCGGCGTGGTTGCCTTCGGCGACGTATTTCTCGTAAGATGACAGAGTCGGCGTTTCGGCGGGCATGGACGTCCTTCAGGTTGGAGGTTGGAGGATTGCTGCGCTGGAGGTTGGAGGCGAAAGGCGCGTTGCGAGGAAATGCCACGCAAGATGCAAGGTCTCTCGCATTTGCTCCAACCTCCACCGCAGGCCCTTTGGGACCTGCCGCCATTATGCACAATATGGCCATTTGTTTGCAAGGTTTAGGGTTGCCACGGTGCAGAGAGTAGGATAAGTTTGAATTTTAGTGGGCGGTTTTCCAAAAGGCCGCCCAATCGTTTTTTGGATTTCTCCGATAAAATCAAATCAACTCGCAAAATCAATTACTTGGGAAACAGGAGCCAGGCAATGGGAGTAAAGCACGACGAGGCCTTCATTCTGTGGTTCGATGAGATCGGCATCCAGGATGTGCCCATGGTGGGCGGCAAGAACGCGTCGCTCGGCGAGATGTACCAGAAACTGACCTCCAAGGGGGTGGCGGTGCCGCACGGTTTCGCCATCACCGCCCATGCCTACCGGTATCTGCTGAAATCTGCCGGGATCGAGCAGGCCATCAAGGACGCCTTGCAGGGCCTGGATACCCACGACATGTCCAACCTGCAGGAGCGCGGCGAGAAGGTGCGGAGCATCATCCGCAATGCCGAGTTCCCCCCGGACCTCCGCAAGGAGATCATCGACTCCTACCAGAAGATGGAGAAGGAGTACGGGCCGCGAGTAGACGTGGCCGTCCGCTCCTCCGCCACCGCCGAGGACCTGCCCGACGCCTCCTTTGCCGGCCAGCAGGAGACCTATCTCAACATCAGCGGTCCCGACAACCTGATCGACGCCTGCCGCCGCTGCTTCGCGAGCCTCTTCACCAACCGGGCCATCTCCTACCGCCACGACAAGGGTTTCGGCCAGTTCGACGTCTACCTTTCCATCGTGGTCCAGAAAATGGTGCGTTCCGACTCCGCCTCCTCCGGCGTCATGTTCTCCATCGACACCGAAAGCGGCTTCCAGGACGCGGTGTTCATCACCGGCGCCTGGGGCCTGGGCGAGAATGTGGTGCAGGGCGCGGTCAACCCCGACGAATACTACGTCTTCAAGCCCACTCTCAAGCAGGGCAAGCGGCCCATCGTCGGCAAGTCGATAGGCAGCAAGGCCATGAAGATGGTCTACAACGCCGTCTCCGGGGTGGGCGGGGAGCCGGTCAAGAACGTGGACACCACGCCCGAGGAGCGGGGCAGCTACGTCATCTCCGATGACGAGATCCTGCAGCTCGCCCGGTGGGCCTGCATCATCGAGGAGCACTACGGCAAGGCCATGGACATCGAGTGGGCCAAGGATGGCGACGGCAAGAAGGTTGGCACCGGCAAGCTGTTCATCGTCCAGGCCCGGCCCGAGACCGTCCATTCCCAGGGCCGCAAAGGGACCATGGAAACCTTCAAGCTCAAGGAGAAGGGCAAGGTCTTGGTGGAGGGGCTGGCGGTGGGCACCAAGATCGGCCAGGGCAAGGCCAACGTCATCAAGGACGTCTCCGACATCCACGACTTCAAGGCCGGCCAGGTCCTGGTCACCGACATGACCGATCCCGACTGGGAGCCGATCATGAAGATCGCGAGCGCCATCGTCACCAACCGGGGCGGGCGCACCTGCCACGCGGCGATCATCTCCCGCGAGCTGGGCATCCCCTGCGTCATCGGCACGGGCAACGGCTCCGAGGTGATCAAGAGCGGCCAAGAGATCACCGTCTCCTCGGCCGAAGGCGAGAGGGGCTTCGTCTACGAGGGGCTGCTCAAGTTCGAGATCGAGAAGCTTGACCTGGCCGACCTGCCACGGACCAAGACCAAGATCATGATGAACCTGGCCATCCCGGAGAAGGCCTTCACCGAGTGCCAGATCCCGAACGACGGCGTGGGCCTCGCCCGCGAGGAGTTCGTGATCAACTCCCACATCGGCATCCACCCGCTGGCCCTGGTCAATTACGAGGAGCTGAAGAAGTCCTCCGACCCGGAAAAGAAGAAGGTGGTCAAGCTCATCGACGAGAAGACCGTTGCCTACACGGACAAGAAGCAGTTCTTCATCGACAAGGTGGCGGAGGGCGTGGGCCGGATCGCCGCCGGTTTCTTCCCCAAGGACGTCATCGTCCGCCTCTCCGACTTCAAGAGCAACGAGTACGCCAATCTCACCGGTGGCGCCTTCTACGAGCCCGACGAGGAAAACCCGATGATCGGCTGGCGCGGCGCCTCCCGCTATTACGATCCCAAGTACCGGGCGGCCTTCGACCTGGAATGCCAGGGGCTCCTCAAGGCGCGGAACGACATGGGCCTCACCAACATCAAGCTGATGGTGCCCTTCTGCCGCACCCCGGCCGAGGGCAAGAAGGTCATCGGGGTCATGCGGGAGAACGGCTTGGTCCAGGGCGAGAACGGCCTGGAGATCTACGTCATGTGCGAGATCCCAAGCAACGTCATCTCCGCCGACGCCTTCGCCGACATCTTCGACGGCTTCTCCATCGGCTCCAACGACCTGACCCAGCTCACCTACGGGCTGGACCGCGACTCCGGCCTGATCGCCGGCATCGCCGATGAGCGGGACGAGTCGGTCAAGACTATGGTCAAAATGGTGATCCAGACCGCCAAGCGGCGCGGCCGGAAGATCGGCATCTGCGGCCAGGGTCCCTCCGACTTCCCGGATTTCGCCACTTTCCTGGTGGAATGCGGGATCGACTCCATGAGCCTGATTCCCGACACCGCGATCAAAACCCGGCTGGCGGTGGCAGCCAAGGAAAAGGAGCTCGGAATCAAGGTCTGAGCCGCGACCGTCTGCCTGACTGGCATGAGGGCCGTCTCCCTGGAGGCGGCCCTTTTTTGTCAGGAAACGCTGGGGAATCCGGAGGCCCTGCCGGCCTGGCCGGAGCGGGGAGGCGGATACAGCTGGAGGGCGGCGGCTAAACGTGGTAAGCTCTCGTCGCCTTGGGCCGGTGTTCCCCCCCGGCGCCATTTCTCACCTTTGCGGTTTTCGAGGAGCTCTGAATGGTCGCGCACGTTCTCCGATTCGCCCGCCGGATGCCCGGCCGCTTCCACGGGCTTGCCCTGGCCCTGCTGCTTCTGGCCTGCGCCGCCCCCGCCTTGGCCCGGGAGGCGGCGCCCGCCCCGGCCCGCTCCCTCACCTACGCGGATTCCGTCATTCTCGGCGTGGTGGAAGGGATCACCGAGTTCCTGCCGGTATCCTCCACCGGCCACCTGATCCTGGCAGACCACTTCCTCGGCCTGGACGACAGCACCCCGGTCGCCTCAGCCCACGGCCGCAGCCAGGCCGAAATCGCCCCCGGACCGGCGGTCATGACCGTCAAGGAGGCGACGGACGCCTATCTCATCGTCATCCAGTTCGGGGCCATCGCCGCCGTTCTCATCATCTGCTGGGGGCGGGTGCGGTCGGTCCTGATGGGGGTGCTGGGCAAGGACCGGCGGGGACTGCTCCTGGCCCGCAACCTGCTGGTGGCCTTCGTGCCGGCGGTGGTGATCGGACTCCTGCTGGAAAAGCTGATCGACCGGTATCTCTTCAACACCTGGCCGGTGATCGCGGCCGCCTTTGCCGGCGGCCTGCTGATCCTCGCCGCCGAGGGGTGGCGGGCGCGCCGGCACCCTTCGGCTGACGCCGGCCCCGATCTGCACGAGCTGAGCGTGGGGCAGAGCCTCATGATCGGCCTGCTCCAGTGCGTAGCCATGTGGCCCGGCACCAGCCGGTCGATGATGACCATGATCGGCGGCTACCTGGCCGGGCTTTCCCCGGTGCGCTCCGCCGAGTTCAGCTTCCTGCTCGGCCTGATCACCCTGGGCGCCGCTTCCTGTTACAAGGCCCTCAAGGCCGGCCCGGCCATGCTCCACATCTTCGCCCCCGGCCCGCTCCTCCTCGGCCTGGTCGTGGCGACCGTCTTCGCGGCCATCGCCGTCAAGTGGATGGTCGGCTACCTGGGCCGCCACGGCATGGGAGTCTTCGCCTGGTACCGGATGGCCCTCGCCCTGGTCATGCTGGTGCTTATGTAGATCCCCGCCATTCTTCCTCAAACCATTTGACACCCTTCTCGTAACCGGCTTTAATCAAACGTTCGTTTGATTCTTGCCCGGCTTTGCCTTCCCATCTTCTCGAGGAGCAACCCATGGCACCCTCTCTCCGGCGCCTGCTGGTTTTGTGTGTCCTCCTCTGCCTGCCCCGGATCGGCCTGGCGGCGGAGACGGCCGTACCGCCTCTTTCCCTGGACGAGGCGGTGTCCATGGCCATGCGGAACAGCAGCCTCATCAAGGAGGCGACCGAAAACCTCCAGTCCGACAAGGAGATCGCCCGGAGCGCCCGGGCCGACTTGCTGCCCAAGCTCTCCACCTCCTACTCGTACACTCGCCTGGAGGACGAGCCTTACGGGATTTTCAACTCGACGAAGGTGATCATGGGAGGGCTTGACAACTACGCCTGGGACCTGACCGCCCGCCAGCCGCTGTTCACCGGTTTTGCCCTGTCCGCCCGGAAAAAGATGGCCGAGCTGGGGGTGGACATCGGGGAAATGACGAGGGAGCAGGCGGCCCTCGACGTCGTGAAGCAGGTCAAGGTCGCCTATTACGACCTTCTGCTGCGGCAGCGTTTCCTGCAGACAGCCGAGGAGACGGTTACTCAGCTGACCGCCCATAGCGCGGATGCGGAGCGGTTTTACGACCAGGGGGTGATTCCGTACAACGATCTTCTGAAGTCCCGGGTGGCCTTGGCCGATGCCCAGCAAAAGAAGCTCAGCGCCCAAGGCGACCGGGAGATGGCCGTCTCCACCTTCAACGTCGCCCTCCGGCTGCCGGTCAACCGTCCGACCGAGGTGCAAGAGGTGCAGCCGGCCCCCGGCCCCCTGCCCGAGCTTCCGCCCCTGCAGGAAGAGGCCCTGGCCAACCGGCCCGAGCTCAAGGGGCTGGACCTGGCCATGAAACGGGCCGCCCAGGCGGTGCGGCTCGCCCGCAGCGCCTATTACCCTGAGGTGGACCTGGTCGGCCGCTACGAGCGGCAGGGCGAGGACCCCGACGCCGCGACCAACCACTTTGCCAACGCGGACAACGCCAGCGTCGGGGTGACGGCCAACTGGACCTTTTTCGAGTGGGGCAAGAAACGGGCCGAGGTCAGCAGCCAGGAGCACCTCCAGCAGGCGCTCGCCGCCCGGATCGAACAGGTCAAGGACGCCGTCCGCCTGGAGGTGAAAAACGACTGGCTCCGGCTCAAAGTGGCGGCCACCAACATCGAGACCGCCCGGGGCTCCCTCGGCCAGGCCAAGGAGAATTTCCGCATCACCCGCCTGCAGTACCAGCAGGGGATCGCCACCTCCACGGATGTCCTCGACGCCAGGACCCTGCTGACCACGGCGGAGTCCAACTACTACAACGCCCTGTACGGTTACCTGGCCGCCGCGGCCGAGCTGGACCGGGCCGTGGCCCGGCCGGGGAAGGCGACATGAAGGGCTCCGCGCCTGCCTGCCAGGAGGGGATTCTCGCCTGCGCCATTCCCCTGTTTGCCCGGGGCGGCTTCAGCGGCGTCTCCATGCGGGAGATCGCCCGGGCGGTGGGGCTCAATGCCGCCACCCTCTATTACCACTTCGCGGACAAGGAGACCCTGTACCGGGCGGCCATCAGGCAGGCCTTCGCGGACCGGGCCCGCCTCCTGTCGGCCGCCCTCGCCGCCCCGCTGCCGGCGGAGGAGCGGGTCCGGGAATTCGTGGTCAACCTCTGCGGCCTCCTGCACCGAGACCCCGATTTCCCCCGCCTGCTGCAGCGGGAGATCCTGGACGGGGACGAAAAGCGGCTCCGGTTCATCGCCGAGGAGCTCTTCGGCACACTCTTCAGCGCGCTGACCGAGACAAGCCGCGAGCTGGCCCCGGAACGCGACCCGTTCCTCCTGGCGATCTCCATTATCGGCCTGGCCGCCTACCACTACCAGCTTGCCCCCCTGCGCGCCTTTCTTCCCGGCGCCCGGCCCGCGTACGACGATCCCGCGGCGGTGGCCGCCCACATCATCTCGCTGTTGACCGGATATCATCTTTGAAAAAAACAACGCAAAGACGCAGAGACCCCAAGGTGAAAAAATACTGAAAAAGTAAATATTTATCTTTGCGTCTTTGCGCTTCGCGTTAGTAAAGTGGCCTTTCATCATCTTCGATCGAGCTTATGAAGAGGATTCAATGAGCAAAATTTCCGGTAAGACCACGGCGGCCGTGCTGCTCATCGCCGGCACCGTTTTCCTCGCGATTCTGGCCGCGCATTTCATTCATCATCGCCTGGCGTATGCGGTGACGGATGCGGTTTTCGTGCGCACCGACAGCCTGACCACCGTGGGCTTCGACCAGGTGGGCGGCCGGATCGTCACCATGCGCAAGAACGAAGGGGACGCGGTGAAGGCCGGCGAAGAGCTGGCAGCCATCGAGTGCCGGACCTACGATCTGCAGGTCGACCGGAGGGCGGCCGAGCTGGCGGCGGCCCGGCAGGATCTCGAAAGCAAGAAGCTGGCCCTGGAGCGCCTCACCGCCGAGGTCCCCCTCACCGAGCAGATCGCCCGGGATGAGGCGGAGCAGCTCCGGAAGGAGGAGGAGGCCTTCAAGGCCAGGGCCGCGGCGGTCCAGGCGGACATCGACCGGCTCGCCCGGGACCGGGACCGGTATGCCGCCCTGTTCCAGGCCAAGGCCGTGGCCCGCCAAAAGGCCGAAGATGCGGCGACCGCCCTGGCCGCCAGCCAAGCGCAGAAAAGGGCCATCGAGAAGCAGGCGGCCGCGGTCCACGCCTCGCTGGCATCGGCCGGAAAGAAGGTGCAGCTGGCCAGGACGGGCCGGCTGCGGATCGAGGAAACCCGTCGGGACATCCAGGCCGGGGAGGAAAACGTCAAGGCCCTGGCCGCCCGGCTGAACGAGGCCAGGAACACCCGGGCCAAATCCGTGCTCTACAGCCCCATCGCCGGCCGGGTGGCCAAGCGGTTCGCCAGCCCCGGCGATGTGATCGCGTCCCCCAAGGCGGTCTACGCCCTGGTCGATCCGCGGGACATTTACGTCGTCGCCCTCCTGGAGGAGAACAAGCTCGAAGGCGTCCGGCCCGGGGCCCCGGCGACCATCACCATCGACGCTTACCCGGACCAGCCGTACCGGGGCGTGGTCAAGGACGTGCTGCCCACCTCGGCGGCCACCTTCGCCCTGGCGCCCCGGGACATTTCCGCAGGCGAGTTCACCAAGGTGGCCCAGCGCATCCCGGTGCGGATCGCCATCACCTCCGGCGACCTCTCGCTGCTCCGGGTCGGAATGGGCGGCGAGGTGGAAATCAAGCGGATCTCCGGCCAGCCATGAGCGCGGCGGCCGGCCAGAGCACCGGCGGGCAGGCGGCGGGCGAGCCCCCGATCTACGAGACCATCTCCGCCGGCTACCGGGCGTTCCTTACCCTGATCGTCATGACCGGGGCCTTCATGGCCATCCTGGACACCACGGTGGTGGACGTGGTGATCCCCAAGATGATGGGGCCGCTCGCCACCGATCTCTACGGCGTCCAGTGGGTGATCACCGCCTACATGACCGCCGCGGCGGTGGGGCTGCTCCTCACCCACAACCTCGGCCGGGTGCTGGGGCTCAAGCGGCTGTTTTTGGCCGGCCTGATCATCTTCACCACTGCGAGCGCCCTCTGCGGCCTGGCCGGGTCGCTGCCCCAGATGATCGGCTCCCGGATCGTCCAGGGGTTCGGGGAGGCGTTCATCATGGCCTCGGCCCAGACCATCCTCTTCTCCATCTACCCCCCGAACCGGCGGGGGCTGGCCATGGGCATCTACGCCATGGGGGTGAGCTTCGCCCCGTCGCTCGGCCCCACCGTGGGCGGCTGGATCACCGAGCACCTGAGCTGGCGCTGGGTCTTCTTCATCAACCTGCCCGCCGGGCTCATGAACTTTGTGGCCGGCACCTTCTTCCTGCCGGTCCTGGTCAGGCACCGGGAGCGGCTGCGCTTCAATTTCGTGAGCTACGTCCTGCTCGGCTCCTTCACCGTTTCCCTCCTGGTGCTCCTCTCCAAGGGCCAGCAGCTGGGCTGGTCGCAATCCCTGCTCATCGTGGTGCTCGGCTTTGCGGCGGGCATCTTCCTGCTCCTCTACCTGCTCTCGGAGCTGCTCTCGAAGCAGAAGCTGATCGACCCCGCCATCTTCAAAATCAGGGAATACACGCTGTCCATGGGGTTCTACTTCACCACCATGGGGCTTTCCATCTACCAGCTCTTCTACCTGCTGCCCCTTTACTACGAGACCCTCAAGGGGCTGCCCACCTTCGATACCGGGCTGCACATGCTGGCGTTCGCCATCTTCATTGCCATCGTCTCGCCGCTGGCCGGCATCCTGAGCGACCGGTTCGGCCCGCCCAGGGTGCTGGTGGTGAGCGCCGCCATCTACCTGTTCACCAGCTATGAGCTGATCCCTTCCCTCAATTACTACACCCCCTCGGTGCAGGCGGCCATGCTCACCGTGCCGCTCGGCATCGCCCTGGGCTCCTTCTTCGCCCCGGTCTCCGCCCTGGCCCTTGGCCGGCTCGGCGACAAGACCGCGCAGGGGGTGAGCCTCATGCACTACCTCCGCTTCCTGGGCGGCTCCCTGGGCACCGCCATCGCCACCAATACCCTGGAAATGAAGCAGGCCCTCCATTTCGAAGGCATCGGCCTCCTCCAGAACCACGGGTACGTGAGCGGCTATGTGCAGGAGCAGGCCGCGGCCCTGTCCGCCTTCCTCCCGGCGGGACAGGCCGAGGCCAGGGCCCAGGGCTTGCTGGGGCAGATCCAGGCGGTTCAGGCGAAAAGCTTCGCCTTCCAGGACACCTTCCGCGCCTGCTTTTACTTCGCGCTGCTCGGTACCGTCTTCCTGCTGCTCCTCCTCCTGACCGGGAAGAGGAAGAAAGCATAAGCGCTCAGCTGCCCGCGTTTAACTGTTAGGCAAAGACAACAGCCGTTTTCCCCCTTTCGGTTTGACACTGCCGGATGCCGTTTCTTACCCTGTGAGGAGAGGTTTCCTATCAACTCGTTTCCGCCGCAGGCCTAGGGACCGTACATGGAAAAACCCTCGCCCGCCATCATCGCGGAGGCAGCGGCCCTCGGCAGCCGGGCCGGCCACGTGCTCATCGGCTCGGCCGACCGGCAGGGACGCCCCCACCTGGCCGCGGCCGGCCGGATCGAGGTGGCCGGTCCCGACCGGATCATCGTGTGGTCCTGGTTCTGTCCACGCACTATGGCCAACCTCCAGGACAACCCGGAAGTGGCCGTGGTGGCCTGGGATGCGGCGGCCGGCATCGGCCATCAGCTGCTCGGCCGGGTGGAATCCATGGAGGAAACCGGTTTTCTCGACGGCTACGTGCCCGCGCTGGAGGATGCTGATTTGCCGCAAATCGAGCGCCGGCTGGTGATCACGGTGAAGAGGGCGACCGGTTTCGGACGCACGGCCCACAGCGACCGGGAGGAATAAGGCTGGACGGATTATTTGATTTTGCCCGGACTGAAGACGATGGTCTCGAAGGTGCGATTCAGGGTCTTGCTGGTGAAGTTTTCCATCACCGGGCCCTCCTCCAGCTTGATCTGGTCGCCTACGGCCACCTTGGTCTGCGGCATGGCCGCCCAAGTCTTGCCGCTCCCGGTGTCGAGAAGAACGTAGGTGTAGCCGCCGCTGTCCATGGTCTCCGCCACCTTCCCGGAAAGGTCCGCGGCGGCGGCGCTTCCGAAGGCAATGGCAATGGTCAGGGAGCCTGCGGCGAGGAATGAGGAGATTTTTTTCGCGTCCATGGTGATGTCCTTGTCGGTGAGGGGGATCTGAAGGCTCGTGAGCCTGGTTGGGAACGAGCCGGAGGGATTGCGCACCAAATTCGACGATAGCAGCCGGTCATGAAAAGATCAAGCGGTTCCGATGACCTCGGAGACCCGGTCATGGCGCGCCGCGATGCAGCCGGGTCACGGTTTCGGCGAGCAGGGGGGCCAGGCTGAGCACCTCTACGCTAAAGGGCCTGGACAGCGGCTGGGGCAGGCTGTCGGTGGTGATCAGCCGCCGGACCGGCAGGCCGGCCAGCCGTTCGGCCGCCTGGCCCACCAGCAGGGCATGGCTCGCCACCAGGATCACCTCCGGCCGGCATCCTTTCGCGAGCAGCATTTCGATGGTGGAGGCGACCGTGCCGCCGGTGCTGATCATGTCGTCCACGATGACCGGCTTCCGGCCCGCCACTTCGCCGATGAGGCGGCGGATGGCCACCCGGGTGCCGCTCTGCCGCTCCTTGTGAACGTAAGCGATGTCCAGTCCCAGCCGGTCCGCGTAGCCCTGCGCCAGCTTGACCGCCCCCTGATCGGGGGCCACCAAAATGTGCGCCGCTGACAAGCCGGGCCGCAGGCCCTCGGCCAGCAGGGGGACCGCCGAGAGCTGCTCCACCGCCACCGCGAAGAACCCCTCGATGGCCGGATTGTGGAGATCCGTGAGCACCAGCCGGTCGAGGCGGGTGCAGAGCAGGTCGGCCAGCAGGCGGGCAGCCAGGGGCTCGCCGCTCCGGGAGCGCCGGTCCTGCCTGGCGTAGCCGTAGTAGGGAACGATCCCGGTCAGGCGGCGGGCGCCGGCCTTCCGGCAGCCGTCGGCGATCAGCAGCAGCTCCAGCAGGCGGGCGGCCACCGGCGGGCAGGTGGGTTGGAGGAGGTAAATGTCCCGGCCCTGCACGTCTTCTTCCACCTGCACCCGGACCTCGCCATCCGGGAAATTCTCGATGAGGCAGCGGCCCGGCGCGATGCCGAGCGCGGCAGCCACCGCCCTGCCTAACGGCTCGTTGGCGCGCCCTGAAAAAAGAAGCATGTCGCTCACCTGGGGCTCTTCCACGGCCCCGGAAGGCGGCCGGAATTGACAGTGAAACGGCATTTACCATACGCTATCTGAAAAGGCCTGTTCTTCGCAAAGCATAAAAAGGCCTGGAAGGCAGGAGAACAGGCAGAAATCCGGAAGCCAGTGTCTGATTGCCAAACCCAACCTCCATCATTTCGCCTTTGCCGTCATCCGGCGAAGCCGGAAAAAAGCGCTTGCGCGTTGAACACCCGAAGGGCGGTCCGCAGGGTGAGCGTAGCGAAATAATCCAGGCTCTCCAAGCGGTTCTGGACCTCGGCCTTCGTCGGGGTGGCGACAGGTGGAAGTATCGACATTCCCGCAAGGAAGCACAATCTTGTGGGCCGGGTGCCTCTTCGGCGGAGCGGAGTGCCGGAACAAACGGAAAAATTGGATAATCTCAAAATGGATCAAAATATGACCTTCAAGAATCGCACGGAGGCCGGCCGGCAGCTGGCGGAGAGGCTGACCCGGTATGCTGACCAGAAGAATGTCCTGGTCCTCGCCCTGCCGCGGGGCGGGGTGCCGGTGGCCTTCGAGGTCGCCAAGGAGCTGCGGGCACCGCTGGACGTGTTCGTG
>JAJYKH010000427.1 GCA_021788685.1 Deltaproteobacteria bacterium
GCAGGGCCTCGCCCAATTTCTGGCCGCCTTCCCGGCCAATCTGCTCTTTCCCCTGGTGGTGGTGCTCATCCTGACCTTTCATCTGAACGTGAACATCTGGGTAAGCCCCCTGATGATCCTGGGCAGTCAGTGGTACATCGTCTTCAATGTCATCGGCGCGGCGGCGGCTTTGCCCGGGGATCTCAAGGAGGCGGCGCGCAGCTTCGGCCTGCGAGGCTGGCTGCTATGGAAGCGCCTGCTGCTGCCGGGCATCTTTCCCGGTTTCGTCACCGGTGCCATCACCGCCAGCGGCGGCGCCTGGAACGCCAGCATCGTCGCCGAGGTGGTGAGCTGGGGCAGTCATACCCTGGTAGCCACGGGGCTGGGCGCCTATATCACCCTGGCCACCGGGTCCGGGCAGATGGAAAAGGTGGCCCTGGGGATCGGCGTGATGTCCCTCTACGTGATCACTGTCAACCGCTTCTTCTGGCGGCGCCTGTATCGGGCGGCGGAAAGGCGCTTTCGTCTGGACTGAGGAGAAAGCATGAGCAACGCAACCACGCCCTTGTTTCAACTGGAACAGGTGCGCAAGACCTTCAAGAACGCCGATGGCGAGGACCTGGTCATCCTGGACGATGTGCAGATGGAGCTGCGGGAGGGGGAGATCCTGGTCATTGTCGGCCGCTCCGGATCGGGCAAATCCACCCTCCTGCGCATCCTCGCCGGCCTCATGCCGGCCAACGGCGGATCGGTGCGGTATCAGGGAAAAGCGGTAAACGGCCCGGTGGCGGGCCTGGCCATGGTCTTCCAGAGCTTCGCCCTCTTCCCCTGGCTGACGGTGCTGCAGAATGTGGAACTGGGCCTGGAGGCCTTGCGTGTGCCGCGCAAGGAGCGGCAGGAACGGGCCTTGCGTGCCATTGATCTGATCGGCCTGGACGGCTTCGAGTCGGCCTACCCCCGGGAGCTCTCGGGGGGAATGCGCCAGCGCGTGGGCTTCGCCCGCGCCTTGGTCATCGATCCCCATTGCCTCCTCATGGACGAGCCCTTCTCCGCGCTGGATGTCTTGACCGGGGAAACCCTCCGTACCGATCTCCTGGATCTGTGGGCCGAGCGCAAAACCGCCCTGCGCGGTATTCTTCTGGTGTCCCACAATATTGAAGAAGCGGTCTTGATGGCCGATCGCATCCTGATCTTCGGCAGCAATCCGGGACGGGTACGGGCGGAGATCCCCGTCACCCTGCCCCAGCCGCGGGATCGGGAGTCGCAGGATTTCCGCAACCTCGTGGAACAGGTCTATGCCATGATGACCGCCCGGCCCATCAGCAAGACCGACGGCAAGAAGGAGCCGGTGGGCCTGGCCTACCGCCTGCCGCACACCTCCATCAACCGCATGGCGGGCCTGTTGGAGGCCCTGGCCACCCTGGAAAAGCATGACGGCACCTTTCGGGCAAACCTCTCGGAACTGGCCGGCGATACCCAGTTTTCCGTGGATGACCTCTTTCCCCTGGTGGAGGCCCTGGAGATCCTGGGCTTCGCCGAATCCGACGCGGGAGAAATCAGCCTCACGCCGGCGGGACGGCTTTTTGCCGAAGGGAGCGTGCAGGAGCGCAAGGGCCTCTTTGCCCGCCATCTCATGGAGCGGGTGCCCCTGGCCGCGCATATTCGCGCCATCCTCGACGAGCGCCCCAGCCACCGCGCCCCCGCCGACCGTTTCCTGCGGGAGCTGGAAGACCAGCTCAGTGAAGATGAAGCCCAGACCGTGCTGGATACCATCATCTACTGGGGCCGCTATGCGGAGATCTTCGCCTACGAAGACAACGCCGCCGTCTTTACCTTGGAAGACCCGGGCCATCGATGCTAACAGGCAGGTACCCGGCGCACCCCCGTCCTCCTCCAACGGCCCTCGCCCCGTAGGAGCGGCCCATGGCCGCGACCACCGCCGCCCCAGCAGGTCGCGGCCATGGGCCGCTCCTACGGGTGTGCACACAGCCGGGAATTGGGCTCCTGATCCCTGTTTCCCGTGAAAACCGCCGCCGGCTAGCGCTCCTCCTCGTCCTCCTCACCGGCGCGGCGCTCGCCTTTGAGGGCGATGCCCAGGTTTTTGAGCTTGCGATAAAGGTGCGTGCGTTCCAGGCCCACCACCTCGGCGGTGCGCGCGATGTTCCAGTCGTTGCGCGCCAGGTGATATTCCAGGAAGGCCCGCTCAAAGCGCTCCCGGGCGCGTTTCAAGGTGCCGCCGAAGTCCTCCCCTTCCGGGCCGCCGGCCAGGGCCAGGCGGTTGTCCAGGCCCAGGGCCCCTTCCACCTCGGCAGCGCTGACCTCGGGCCCTTCGGCCAGAATCAGCAGGCGCTCCACCAGATTCTGCAATTCGCGGATGTTGCCGGGCCAGGGGTAGTGGCGCAGGACATCGAGGGTCTCGGCCGTGAAATGGCGGGGGGCGAGGCCGTCGCGCTGGCCGTAAAAGGCCATGAACTCCTCGATGAGGACGGGAATATCGGCACTGCGGGCGGACAGCGGCGGCACCCGCAAGGGCAGGGCGCTGAGGCGATAGTACAGGTCCTGGCGAAAAC
>JAJYKH010000049.1 GCA_021788685.1 Deltaproteobacteria bacterium
CCGCCATCCCGAACGGCTCGCCCTGACCGATGACGAGATCACCGCCCGGGTCTGCGAAGACCTGCGGGCGCTCCTTCCGCTCCCCGGCCCGCCCCGGTTCCACCGGGTGCTGCGCCCGGCCATGGGCATTCCCCAGCCGGAGCTGGGCCACCCGGCCCTGCTCCGCTGGCGCCGCGAGCGCGAGCAGGCCTCGGCCGGCCTCGCCATCTGCGGGTTCGGCTGGGACGGCATCGGCATCAACGACATGGCCAAATCCGCCAAGCAGGCGGCGCAAGCCGTTGCCGGCCAGTCAAGCCCTGGCCGGAAAGCCGAGGTCAAGCCGGTCTATTTCTGAGCGTTCAGCCGTCAGCTCCTGCCCGAAAACCAGTCGGCTGTTGCAGTCGAGCCTTGTTTTTGCTGATGGCTGACCGCTTCGAATCAGATCTCGAATCGCTTCTTGAGCTTTGCGGAGAGGTGCTCGACCTGGCCCCGGATGCTGCCGTTGCGGGCCATGGCCTCGGTGATCACCCGGATGGAATGGACTACGGTGGAGTGGTCCCGGTTGAAGGCGCTGCCGATGTTCCCCAGCCCCTGCTCGGTGTGCTTGCGGCCCAGGTACATGGCCACTTGGCGGGGGAAAGTGAGTGTTTTTTTGCGGGACTTGGACTGCAGGTCTTTCACCGATACCTTGAACTGGCCGGCGACAAAATCGCGGATGGCCTCGATGGTGAGGTCCTGCGGCTTGCCGATCAGGTTGTGGACGACCTCGTTCACCATGTCCTGGTCGGGGGCGGTCTTCAGGAGGCAGGACTTGGCCTTGAGCCCGACAATGGCGCTTTCCACCTGCCGGATGTCGCCCCGGATGTTCTCGGCCAGGAACTCGACCAGCTCCTCGGAAAGGGGCAGCTGGCTGTTTTTGGCCTTGCGCCGGATGATCCGCACCCGCGTGGGCAGGTCCGGCGGATTGATGGAGGTGATCAGGCCGGACGAGAGCCGTGAGCGGAACCCGGAATCGATGTTCGGAATTTCCCGCGGCACCACGGCCCCGGTCAGGATGACCATCTTTCCCGCTTCCATGAGGAAATCAAGAGTCTCGGCCAGCTCCGTCTGCGTGCGGGAGCGGCCGGCGAGGGCGTGCACGTCCTCCATGAGCAGCACGTCGCACTCCTTCTGGTACTTCGCCTTGAAACGGTCCATGGCGTTGTCCTTGATGTGGCGGACCATCTCGGCGGTGAGCTGCTGGGCGTTGACGTAGTGGAGCCGGGTGGCCGGGGCCTGGCCCATGATGTGATGGGCCACCGCGTGGGTGAGGTGGCTTTTGCCCAGGCCGGTACCCGCATCGATGTAAAGGCAGCCGCAAAGCGAGGTATCGCCGTTGGCAATGGCCCGGCAGGCGGAATGGGCGAGGGCGTTGCTCTCTCCCACCACGAATTCCTCGAAGGTGTAGCGGGGGTGAAGGGTCCGGATGAAGGAGCGCCCCCGGGAGATGGTGGGCAGCCGCAGCTGGGCTTCCTCTTTCTCGTTGCCTTCGGCGCCCGCGCCCTGCCGGACCACGAAGCGCACGTTCATACGGCCGTGGCCGGCAAGCTGCAGCGCCTCCTGAATGAGGGGTTTGTAATTCTCCGCCACCCAAGAGCAGAAGAACTGGTCCGGCCCGGACAGCTCCAGGGTGTCGCCGTCCTGGCCCACCCAGGCCAGGGGCTCGATCCAGAGGGAAAAGGCACTGGCAGGCAGGGAATCTTGCAGGATCCTTCTGATCTTCGGCCAAGGCATCGGCATTTCCTCCCCCGAAAATGAAGCAAATCGAAAACTTACCGGCGGCGCGTGCCGACTTTTTAAATGGGAGTACGGCCTTCTGTCAAAGCCGTTTTACGCGGATTTTGTCAAGGCGAGTCCGGGAGTTTTCAACATCGGGCCGACCCGTGCCGGGCCAGCGGCGGACGACTTGTCTAACGCTAAAGGCCCATGGCACCGATCTTTTTCGCGTTTGGCCCAAACAGTCAGGATTCCGAAGAGTTAGGAAGGGGAGCCGAAAGTTTTCAACATCTTTTCAACAATCGCCGCTCCTTTGTTTTCTCTTCTTTTCTCTCATTTTCTCCTCCTTCCTCGGTTTTTCTCTTCTCTTCGTTTGCTTATCCGACGGACGTGCAAAATTTACTGAAGCAATTTTTTTCCTTGCATCTTCCTTTTCCACTCGGTATTACGTCTTCTTAAAAAGGTGTTACGATGCTGAAGCGTTTCTCCGTCTCCCTGGAACAGAAGCTGCTGGACCGTTTCGACCAGTTCATCGGCGAGCAGCGGTATCCCAACCGCTCGGAAGCGGTGCGGGACCTGATCCGCAAGGCCCTGGTCCGCCAGGAATGGCAGGCCGACAAAGAGGTGATGGGGGTCATTTCGCTGGTGTACGATCATCACCACCACCAGCTCCAGGAAACGATCACCGAGCTCCAGCACGGCTTTCACCGGCAGATCGTCTCCGCCACCCACATCCACATTGATGAGATCAACTGCCTGGAGGTGATCATCGTCCGGGGCAAGGCCAGGCAGGTCCAGGAGCTTGCGGAGCGGCTCACCGTTCTCCGGGGAGTAAAGGACGGCAACCTGGCCATGAGCAGCACCGGAGGCGAGCTGCACTAGGGAGGAGGCCCCGCGACCCGACGACTCATAGCCATCATCGGGGGGATCCTGCTGCTGCTCGGGCCGCCGGCTGCCTTTGCGCTGTTTCTCCTTCCTCTTGCCGCGGCCCGGCCGGGCTCATGCCCTCCGAATCTTTGCCGCCGCTGAGGGGAGCGCCATTCGTGACTCGGTGTATTTTCAGGACGGCGCCTCGCTGCCGGGGGTGCCGGTCACGGCCGTCGGTCCGGGCGGCCGGCAACTGGCGCGCACCACAACCGACGGCGAGGGCGGTTTCGTTTTTCACCCCGGCCCGGGAGGCCCGCTTCGGCTGTGGCGGAAACGGCGGACGGCCATCGCGCCGAGCTGACGATGAAGGTACCCGCCCACGGGAACGATGCCCCGGCGGGCACCTCCTCCGCAGCCGCCCCGCCCGACAGTGATCTGGACCGCCTGGGGGAGGCGGCGGTGGCCCGCCAGCTCTGAGCAGCTCGGCCGCGAATCCCGCCGGTTGCCGCTGCAGGACCTCCTCGGCGGAATGGCTACATCATGGGCGTGGCCGGGTTGGCCTTCTATTGGGCAACCCGAAGAAAAATCGAGAAAAACGGGAGCCCCTCGCAAAATCTGCGTGGGCGGGATCAGGCAAGAAGAGAAGGGGCATGCCGCCGGATGGCGGCCAGGATGAGGGCGACCGCCTCCCGCAAGTCGGCCTCCCCGTGGTGGCGGGTGATGGAAATCCGCAGACGGGCGGTTCCCTCGGGGACGGTGGGCGGCCGCACCGCGGTGACGTAGAGACCCCTGTCCAGCAGGGCGGCGGCCAGGCCGGAGGCCTCCGGGCTTCCTCCCACCGGCACCGGCACGATCTGGGAGGGGCCGAGCGGACGGCTCCATCCCCCCTGCCGCAGCTCCTCCTTGAACACGGCCACCCGCCGGTGCAGCTCGGCCCGCAGCTCCGGCCGGGTGCGCACCAGCTCCACCGCCGCCATCGAGGCGCCCAGCACCGCCGGCGGCAGGGCCGTGGAGAAGATGAAGCTGCGGGCCCGGTTGAGGAGGTAGCGGACCATGGTCGCCGAGCCCGCGGCATAGGCGCCATAGCTTCCCAGAGCCTTGCCGAAGGTACCCATCACCAGGTCCACCCCCGCCCCGGCCCCTTCCTCCTCGACGAGGCCGCCGCCGTTCGCGCCGAACACCCCGGTGGCATGGGCCTCATCCACCAGCAGCAAACAGTCGTGCCGCTCCTTGAGGGCCACCAGCTCCCGCAGGGGACAGCGGTCGCCGTCCATGCTGTAAAGGGATTCGACCACGATGAGGGCCTGGCCCTGGCCCCGCTCCCCGCGCAGGAGCTCTTCGAGATGGGAGAGGTCGTTGTGACGGAAGCGCCGGAGCCTGGCCCCGGACAGGCGGCAGCCGTCGTAGATGCTGGCATGGTCCAGCCGGTCGGCGAAGATCACGTCCTCCCGGCCCACCAGGGCGGGAATGATGCCGGCGTTGGCGAGATAGCCGCTCCCGAAGAGCAGGGCCGCCTCCTGGCCTTTGAGACTCGCCACCGCCTCTTCCAATCGGTGGGCCAGGAGCAGGTCGCCGCTCATCAGCCGGGCGGCGCCGCTCCCCGCCCCCCACTCCTCCAGGGCGCGGCGGCTGCCTTCGACCACCTCGGGGTGCTCGGAAAGGCCCAGGTAGTCATTGGAGGAGAAATCAAGAAGGGTCCGCTCTCCGCCGCCCGCCAGCACCAGCCGTCCACCCCGGCGGCGGGCGACCGGCCGCAGCTCCCGGAGGTTCCCCGCCACCTCCCGCGCCCCAAGCCAGCCGTTCAGCTCGTCCATAGCTCACGGACCAGCTCTGCAAACCTCCGGTCTTCCGCCGGGGGCCGTCCCCTCTGGGTGAGATAGCCGCCGATCATCATCCCGTCGGCCCCGGCCAGGAAGGCGGGGGCCAGAAAGTCGCGGAGCATGGATTCCCGCCCGGCGGCCAGCCGGAGGGCCACCCCGGGCAGGATCAGGCGGAAGAGGGCGATGGCCCGCAGGATCTCGCCCACCGCCAGGGGAGATGCCCCCGCCAACGGGGTTCCGGGCAGGGGAATCAGGAAGTTGAGCGGCACCGAGTCGACCCCGCACTCCTTGAGGGTGCACGCCAGGGAGATCCGGTCGTCCTCGCTCTCCCCCAGGCCGATGATGCCGCCGGCGCACACCTCCAGTCCGGCCGCCTTGGCCGCGGCAATGGTCTCCACCCGCTCGGCGAAGGAGTGGGTGGAAACCACCTGCGGGAAAAACTCCCGGGAGGTTTCGAGATTGTGGTGATAGCGGCTCAGGCCCGCCGCCCGCAGGCGGCGGAAGGCCGCTTCGCCCAGGATGCCCAGGGAGGCGCACACCTTGATCTCCACCGTGGCGGCGATTTCTTCGATGACCGCCGCGACCGGCCCCAGCTCGGCACCGGCCAGCCCCCGGCCGCTGGTGACGATGGAAAAGTGCTCGGCGCCCTGGTCCCTGGCCTCGCGGGCAGCGGCCACGATCTCGTCCGGCCGCTTCAAGGGATAGACAGGACTGTCCGTGCGGTAGTGGGCGGACTGGACGCAGAACCGGCAGTCCTCGCTGCAGCGCCCCGATTTGGCATTGATGATGCTGCAGAAGGAAAAGACCGGCCCGCGGCGGGCAAGCTTGGCTTCGAGGGCCAGGGCGGTCAGCTCCCGCAGGGGGAGACGGCGGAGGGTTTCGATTTCCTGACGGGAATAGTCTCTCATTGGACGGAGGTCACAAGGTCATTTCGAAATGAAGGCGCGCAGGAGCGAAAGATTTTTCGCCCCTGCACCGGAAACCCTCGATCAAATTCTGCATCCGGATGGCTACACAATAAAGTTCGATATACAAGGCGCGGTGGGGTCGCGAAAGCGGAGGCGTACACAAGGGAGGCCGAACATTTCGGGACCCGCCGCAGCGCCGCAGATCGGACTTTTTGCGACGCCATCACCTTTTCTTCAGGCCGAAGATGCCGCCCTTCTGGGAGACCACGGCCGGGACCCGCCCGCCCGTCCCCCGGGGTCGCTTGCGAAGCCGGGGCTTGGGCGGGGGGGGCAGCTCCACGGCCGCGACCGGCTCGCCGCCCGCCGCCTCCTGGTAAATCTGGAAAAACTGCAGCCCTTCCTGAAAGTAGCTCTTCTTCCGGAGCCACTTCGGCCAGCCCCCCTTGTCGGCATGCCGCCGGAAGGCGGGGAGGTTGATCAGGAGGAGGGTGATCCCCTCCTTGGCCGCCCGCTTGACGTTGAGCCGCTCAAGGGCCGGGTCGAGCCCCTCGCGGATTGTGCGGGGCTGCTGGTGGGCCTCCTCCCCCTGGTGCTCCTCCATGAGCCCGAAGGCTGCCATGGCCCATGGGATGAGGAACAGGGCGAAGAGGAAGTGGTCCGGCAGCTGCTGCCCTTCCCGGTGGAGCCGGTCGATGATCCCGGCCAGGCGGGAAAGCAGCCCGAAGGTGTTTTCCGGGCCCGCTTCCGCCACCGCCGTTTCCGGCAGCAGGGACTCGTAGCAGGGAAAGATCACCGGGAGCAGGCCGCTGGCCACCGCCAGCCGCAGCCACTCCTGGCTCGCCTTGTCGCGCAGGTCCTTGAGCAGCTCATCGCGAATGCGGGAGACCGGGCAGAGGGCCAGCTCCTGCCGGTGGCGCTTGATCGCCTCCCAGCTCGCCGCCTCGATCTGGAAGCCGCTCCGGGCGGCATGGCGAATGGCCCGCAGCATCCGGGCCGGATCACGGGTGAGGCGCCGGTCGGGGTCGCCCACGAACCGGATGATCCGGTTGCGCAGGTCGGCCATCCCGCCGGTGTAGTCGATTACCGTGAAATGCTCGATCTCGTAAAAAAGAGCATTGATGGTGAGGTCCCGGCGAAAGGCGTCTTCCGCCGGGGTGCCGAAGGTGTTGTCCGAGGCGAGCACTTCGGACTCCCCGTTCTGCTCTTCGAATTCGCTCCGCTGCCGGAAGGTGGAGACCTCGATGATCTTGCCGCCGTGAAAAAAGACCTGCACGAGACGGAACCGCCGGCCGATGATGCGGCTGTTGCGGAAAATCTTGCGCAGCTGCCCGGGGCGGGCGTCGGTGCTGATATCGAAGTCCTTCGGCGCCTTGCCGAGGAGCAGGTCCCGCACGCCGCCCCCTACCAGGTAGGCGGTGAAGCCGGCATCGCGCAGCCGGTGCAGCACCTTCAGCGCCTCCCGGTCGATGTTCTTTCTGGAAATGGGGTGCTCCGCCCGGGGAACGATCAGGGGCTGGGGCACAGCGTCGATCCGGTCCTGCTCGGGGCCGGTGGGCATGTCATCCATGGTCAACGGTTCCAACGCGTACCGTCCCTGGAAACGAGGAGGGCTGGGCAGGGACCGGTTTCCCCTGCGGAGGGCATCCGGGGCAGTCCGATTCCGCGGCAGTGATCATGGCGGGAAGCGGGCGGGGGGAGCTCAGGCCCGGTGGTAGAGAGCGTCCGGTTCCCGGAAGACCGCTTCCGCCTGGGAAACGAATTGGTCGAACACCTCGCGGACGGTGAGGATCTCTTTCATCTTGTAGACATTTTCGCCGGAAAAGACCAGGCCGTTCTCGATATCCCCGTCCCGAGCCTTGATCAGCCGCTCGCTGATGCAGTAGACGTGGTCGCACTTCTTGAGGCAGTTGTACCGGCACTCCTTGATCTGCTCCACCTCCTTGCCGGCCAGCTTCTCCACGAAGGGGGTCCGGATGGCCCGGCCCGGCAAGCCCACGGGGGAGCGGATCAGGACAACGTCTTCCTTCTCCGCCTGAAGGAGGGCCTGTTTGAACTCCTCGGCCACCGAGCATTCCCTGGTCAAAATGAAACGGGTGGCGACCTGCACGCCGTCGGCCCCGTATTTGTCCATCATCTCCGCCATTTCATAGCCGTTGGTGATGCCGCCCGCGGCGATCAGCGGCACCTTTTTGACCACCTTGCGGATCTCCGGAAAGACGTCCCGGAGGGCGACATCGGTGCCCAGATGGCCGCCCGCCTCCTTCGCCTCGACCACGATGGCCGCCGCCCCCATTTTTTCGGCGAGCTGGGCGAAGGCCGGCGAGGAGACGATGGAGACGATGGGGGTGCTCGTCTCCTGGCCGATCTTGAAGATGTCCCGCGAAAATCCGGCCCCGGTGACGATCATGTCCACCCCGGCCTCGATGGAGCCCATCACCAGGTTATAGAAGTTCTTCATGGCGAACATGATGTTGACGGCGATGATGCCGCGGGTGGCCTGCTTGGCCTTGCGAATGTCCGCCTTCAGCTCCTCGACCGGAATGGAGGAGCCGCCGATGGTGCCGATGCCGCCGCATTCGGCCACCGGCACGGCCAGATCGGAGGTGGAAACGCGGATCGACATGCCGCCCTGCACCAGGGGCACGGGAGCGGTGAAAGGACCGATGGTCAACGGGGGGAGTTTCATCCGTGAGGGTTCTCCGTTCATCAATAAGAAATGTTGTGCGATATATGCACCCCTTGCCGGTCTTTGTCAAGAAAAGCCTGCCCGGCGCGCTCGGGGGCACCGTCAGGGATTCCGGCTTCTGCCAATCCATCCCCCCCCGTTCCCGGCCGCATTTTCGAAACCGGTCTCGGCGAGGGCCGGGTCGCGTGCGCTTGACTTTACTCCGGGGCGAGAGTTAAAAAAACAAATTGATATTTATCGTGGCATGTTGAATGATGGGAAAGGGTCGGAATCGGGAGCTCCCGGTCCGCTTGGTTTCCCGGCTGGAAGAACCGGAAAAGAGCCCTGCCGTGAGAGGAAGCGGCTTGACCATCACATGCCCCCAGTGCGGACACTCCATCGCCAGCCGGCGGAACCCCCTGCCCACGGTGGATATCATCATCGAAACCGGTGGCGGCATCGTTCTCGTCGCCAGGAAGAATCCTCCTTACGGATGGGCGATTCCGGGGGGCTTCGTCGATTACGGGGAAACCCTGGAAGCGGCAGCCCAGCGCGAGGCCCTGGAGGAAACCGGCCTGACCGTCCGCCTTCAGGGACAGCTCCACACCTATTCGGACCCACGTCGGGATCCGCGCCATCATTCGATCAGCACGGTCTTCATGGCGGTCGCCGAAGGCGAGCCGCAGGGAGGAGACGACGCCAAGGAGGCCAGGATCTTCACCCCAGGTCAGATCCCCCCCCTTGTTTTCGATCACGATAAAATCATCGATGACTATCTTAGATTTAAAAAACATTCTGCCCGACCACAATAAAAAAATCCTCATCGTCGACGACGACCCCTTTATCCTCGAGCTGCTGGGAATCTTCATTTCCTCGTTCGGGTACGAGTTCGCGGCCGCCGAGGACGGCCTCCAGGCCGTGGAGCAGCTGCGGAAGGACGACTACACCATCGTCATCACCGACATGAAGATGCCGCGCATGGACGGCATGCAGCTGCTCCGGCACATCAAAGAGCAGTATCCGGCCATCGACGTCATCGTGGTGACCGGCTACACCGGCTCCTTCAGTTACACCGACGTGATCAAGGCGGGGGCGAGCGACTTCATCTCCAAGCCCTTCAATGCCGACGAGCTCGAGGCCAAGCTCAACCGCATCATCCGCGAGCAGATGATTGTCCGGGAGCTCGAGTACATCTCCATGTACGACGCCCTCACCAACCTGCTCAACCGCCGGAACTTCGACCAGAAGCTCTGGGAGGAGGCCCACCGGGCCTACCGGCAGGGCTACGACATCTTCCTCGCCCTGCTGGACGTCGACAAGTTCAAGGAGTACAACGACACCTTCGGCCACCAAGCGGGGGACAAGCTCCTCCAGCAGGTGGGCCGGATCCTGAACGAATGCGTGCGGGAAAACGTGGACTGGAATTTCCGCTACGGCGGTGACGAGTTCGCCATCATCATCCCCCAGACCACCAAGGAGCAGGTGATCCACGTTGCCGAGCGGATCCTCGAGCATTACCAGGCCTGCAATTTCACCAAAACCAGCCTGAGCATCGGGCTGGCGCGCTTCATCCGCAGCGAGGACCGTTCCTGGCAGGAAGACATCACCGGCCTGATCACCCGTGCCGACCAGGCCCTGTACCAAGCCAAGGCAGGAGGCCGCAACCGGATCGTCCTCGACAACCGCTTGGCCTAACCCGGAGGAGGACCGGCATCACCCCAGCCGCTCCGAAGAAACTCTTGAATCACCGCTACTCCTGTGGTATAGATGCGCGCTTGTTTTCGAGGCCAAGATTCTCTTTTCGATCAACCCTAAACCAGTCACGATTATGACCAGCGAGAAGACCCAGATGACCAAAGATGCCATGAGCTTTGCCCAATTATTCGAAGAAAGCCTGCGGGTGGCCAATGAAGGCGATGTCGTCTCCGGCACCGTCATTCGCGTGTCCGATAACTTTGCCGTCGTGGACATCGGCGACAAATCGGAGAGCGAGATTCCCGTTTCGGAGTTCCGGAACGAGGAAGGGCAGATCGAAGTCAAGGAAGGGGACGTTCTCGATGTCTTCGTGGAAAAACGCGAGGCGGACGGCGGCATCCGTCTCTCCCGGGAAAAGGCCATCGGCATCAAGGTCTGGGAGGACATCGCCCGGATCCAGGAGGAGGACGGCACCATCGAGGGCCGCATCGAAAGCCGGGTGAAGGGCGGCCTGTCGGTCGACATCGGCGTTCCCGCCTTCCTCCCTTACTCCCAGATCGACCTGCGGCCGGTGAAGGATCTCGACAGCCTCATCGGCAAGAGCTTCCAGTTCAAGGTCCTCAAGTACAACCGGCGCCGCAACAACGTGGTCATCTCCCGCCGGGCCATCCTGGAAGCCGACCGCGACAAGATGCGGACCGAAATGCGGAAGACCCTGGAAGAAGGGCAGGTGCTCACCGGCACCATCACCAACATCACCGATTACGGCATCTTCATCGACCTGGGGGGGCTGGACGGCCTCTGCCACATCACCGACCTCTCCTGGGGCCGGGTTTCCCATCCTTCCAAGCTCTACCGGGTGGGGGAAGAGATCCAGGTCAAGGTGCTCAAATACGACCGGGAGACCGACAAGGTTTCCCTGGGCGTGAAGCAGCTCAAGTCCGACCCGTGGTCCACCGTGGAGCAGCGTTACCCGGTGTCCACCAAGGCCATGGGCAAGGTGGTCTCCATCACCGATTACGGCGTTTTTGCCGAGCTGGAGGAAGGGGTCGAGGGTCTCATCCACATCTCGGAAATGTCGTGGTCCAAGAAGATGCGCCATCCCTCCAAAATCGTCTCCGTGGGCGACAAGGTCGAGGTCATGATCCTCAACGTCGACGTGGACGCCAAGCGCATCTCGCTCGGCATGAAGCAGCTGCAGCCCAATCCCTGGGACGTGGTGGCCGAAAACTACCCGGTGGGGTCAATCATCGAGGGCAAGATCAAGAACATCACCGATTTCGGCATCTTCATCGGCATCGAAGAGGGCATCGACGGTCTCATCCACGTCTCCGACCTCTCCTGGACCGAGCGGATCAAGCACCCGGCCGAAAAGTACAGCAAGGGCGACACCATCCAGGCGGTGGTGCTCAAGATCGACCGGGAAAACGAGCGGTTCTCCCTGGGCGTCAAGCAGCTCGAGCCCGATCCATGGCAGCAGGCCATGGAGAAGTACCCCGTGGGCTCGCGGGTGGAAGGCAAGATCACCAACGTGACCGATTTCGGCATCTTTGTCGAGCTGGAGGAGGGCATCGAAGGGCTGGTTCACGTCTCCGAGATCAGCAAGGAAAAAGTGGAAACCCCGGTGGGCCTCTTCACGGTGGGCGACACCCTGAAGACCAAGGTGATCAATGTCTCGGCCAAGGACCGCAAGATCGGCCTTTCCATCAAGGCGCTCACCGAGCAGCCCGAGGCCGCCGACTATGACGAGTTCAAGAAGAAGCAGGCCGGCACCGGCCCGACCACCATCGGCGATCTGCTGACCGAGCAGCTTGAGAAGGGCAAGGAAACCGAATAAGCGGGCACAGGCTGGCACGCCGTGACTGAAGGATCATTCCGCCAACGACATCCCGTCATCCTGGGATTTCTGATCCTGGGGGTGATGTTCCTCCTGTTTTGGGGCGGGATGACCTTCTTTCTGGCCAGGGTGCTGGGCCACGGCCGGGGCGAGCTGTTCGCCGGCCAGAATTCGGTCGGGATCGTCGAGCTCAAGGGCCTCATCATCAGCTCGGAAGACACCATCCGCCAGCTAACCGATTTCCGGAACAACCCGGCGATCAAGGCCATCGTCCTGCGCATCGACAGCCCTGGGGGAGCGGTGGGTGCCTCCCAGGAGATCTATGCGGAGGTGAAGCGGACCAGCCAGGTCAAGCCGGTGGTGGCCTCCATGGCGTCGGTGGCCGCTTCCGGCGGCTTCTACGCGGCCATGGGCGCCCGGAAGATCCTCGCCAACCCCGGCACCCTCACCGGCAGCATCGGGGTGATCGTAAAGTTCGCGAACCTGCAGGATCTTTTCGAAAAGATCGGCTACAAGAGCGAGGTGATCAAGAGCGGCAAGCTGAAGGACATGGGCTCCCCCGACCGGGAGCTGACGCCGGAAGAGCGGCAGGTGCTCCAGGGGGTGATCGATACGGTCCACCACCAGTTCGTGGCGGACGTGGCCGCCAGCCGGCACCTGCCCGAAGCGAAAGTGGCCGCCTTGGCCGACGGTCGGATTTTTGCGGGCGAGACGGCCAAGCAGCTGGGGCTGATCGATGGTTTTGGCAATTTCACCGATGCGGTGAAGCTCGCCGCCTCCATGGGCGGGCTGGACACCAAAAACCCGCATCTGGTTTATCCGGAGGAACGGGGATTCTCCCTGTTGAATCTGTTGATGGGGGGAGAAAAGGCCGAGCTGTTCGGCCGTTTCCTGCGGAACGGACCGACTTTGGCTTACGAATGGCTTCTGGCGCGCTGATCGCGGGCGCCGGCGGCAAGTTTTGATCTGGAAGAGGGGGAAAGGGCATGTTGAAGCGCGATTTGATCTGTGAGGTCGCCGACCGCACGGATGGCTTTCTGAAGAAGGATGTCGACCAGGCCATCGAGGTTATCCTGGAAACCATTGC
>JAJYKH010000050.1 GCA_021788685.1 Deltaproteobacteria bacterium
GGTGGAGCACCGGGCCGGGTACTACGAGCAGGCGGGGGTGCTCCGCGACATGTTCCAGAACCACATGCTCCAGCTGCTCGCCCTCACCGCCATGGAGCCGCCGTCCCGGTTCGAGTCCCAGATGGTGCAGGACGAGAAGGTCAAGGTCTTCCGGTCCCTCAAGTCCCTGGTGGCCCAGAACCAGGAGGAAAACCTCATCATGGGCCAGTACGTCTCCGGCCGGATGGGGGGGCAGAAGGTGCCCGCCTACCGCGACGAGCCGGGGGTGGACGACGCGTCGTTCGTCCCCACCTTCGCCATGCTGCGGGTGTTCATCGACAATTGGCGCTGGCGCGACGTCCCCTTCTATCTCGCCTCGGGCAAGCGGCTGGCGAGCAAGGTGACCCGCATCGTCATCCAGTTCAAGAACGTCCCCCATTCCATGTTCGAGAACATCCTCGGCGAACGGATCACCGCCAATCGGCTGATCCTGGGGATCTACCCCGACGAGGAGATCAAGCTCACCTTCCAGACCAAGATCCCCGGCTCCAAGGTGGACCTCCGCTCCGTGACCATGGATTTCAAGTATTACAAGGGGGAGGGGCCGGCCCTCGATGCCTACGAGAAGGTGCTGCTCAACGTCATCCAGGGCGACCGGATGCTCTTCCTGCGGCAGGATGCGGTCGAGCTGTGCTGGTCGTTTCTCACCCCCATCCTGGAGGTGTGCTGCAAGGACCGGGTGGCCCCCCTCCATTTCTACGAGGCGGGAAGCTGGGGGCCGGAGGAGGCCCACGAGTGGATGGAGATGCTCATGGCCGATTAGGGAGCGTTCAAACCCCTCGAGCGCCGGAACGTTTGAACGCCGCAACGGGGTGGGGCTTCGCCTTGGACGGGTGAATGAAGGTCGCGCCTGGGCCGGCTCCGACTCCGCCCAGATGCGGCCGCCGTGGCGCTCCGCGATTATCCTGCAGATCGCGAGATCGATGCCGGTGCCGGATGCTCGTCCATGGTGGTATCCCGCGGAGCGGGTCCTTCTTTTTCCGAAGCTGCTCAACCATTTTTATGTTAGGCATCGATCAGGGGCCATTGGCCTCCGTTTTCTCCTGGCAATCGACGCAGAGGGTGCAGCCCGGCACGGCCTGCCGGCGGGCCTCGGGGATTTCCACCCCGCACTCCTCGCATTCCGTGGCGCTCGCGTCTGCGCCGGTCGCCTTCTGGCGAAGGTTGTTGATCCTCGCGGAAAGCAAAAGCTCCCAGTGGTTCTGGGCGATATCGATCTCGTCCATGGAAAGCTCTCCCCTTTTGCTTTGGCAGTCTGGTCCGTGCCGGATGGCGCTGTAGTGCCTTGATAGAGATTGTATGGACTCGCCCTCGGGCGAGTCAAATGTTCAGCAGTAAGCGATCACAGGCACCGGATCTGCTTTGCCAGCGGCCTTTCACCCTTCCTTGACACACCTTCCCGGCTTGGCGGACAATTGGATGGAAAGGCACGGGCGGCTTTCGCCCGCGGCCCATCTCTGCGCCCCAGACCGGAGGTCCCGCCAGTGACGTATCGCAAGAGCCTGCTCCTCCTGCTTCTCCTGCTCCTTCAGCTCGGTATCGCCTGCCCCCTGCGGGCCCAGGAAGGGCGGGACATTCCCCTTGCCGATTCCCCCAGCGCCGGGCCGGAGAACGCGCCGGTCACCATCGTCGAGTTCATCGATTTCACCTGACCGCATTGCGTGGCGGCCGGTCCGGTCGTGCGCCAGGTGCTCAAGGACTTTCACGGCCAGGTTCGTTTGGTGATGAAATACATAGCCTCGAACGAGCTTTCGGAACAGGCCGCGGAAGCGGCCCTGGCCGCCTGGAAGCAGGGCAGGTACTGGGAGATGCATGACAAGCTGATCGAAAGCTCGCCCCGCTTCGGCCGGGAGGACCTGCTCCGATATGCCGGGCAGATCGGTCTCGACAAGGAGCGGTTCGCCGGCGATCTCGACGGCATGCGGCACCGGGAGCTGATTGCACGGGACATGAGGCTCGCCGACAAGCTCGGCCTGTTCGCCACCCCCACTTTTTTCGTGAACGGCAGGATGGTGGTGGGGGCGCCGCCCTACCAGGATTTCAAAGCGATGATTGAGAAGGAGCTGGCCGGGGCCGGCAAGCCAAGGCTCGATGCCGGAAACTGATCCGGAGCCCTCGACGCCCCTGGCCATGTTTTTGCGTTCCGGGGTGGGCCTTGAGCCTTCCGCCTTGCGCCTTCTACTCCTCTGGCCCCCGAGGTGCTCATGATGGCGGATCGGAAAACGGCCCTGCTTCTGCTTGGATCGCTCTTTATCGTCGGCTGTGCCGGCCGGGCGGAGCAGCTCCTGCGTACGGACTACCGGACCATGGGCAACGACGACCTGCTCCGGTACTATTACCAAGTCGATGAAGAAGTGGCCAAATGCCAGGCGCGCGCGGACCGGACCTCGGTGGGCCTGGGCACCGGTTACGGCGGTGGTGGGTTCGGGCTGGGCGTCGGCATCCAGCAAGGGGTGGGCGGTTGTGATCTTGACGCCTTGCGGCAGCGGCGAGGGGAGGTCCGCTTCCTGCTCAACAAACGGGGGATCACTCCTTAGCGGTCAGGTTTCAGCAGTCAGCCATCAGCTTAGATCTGGCATACTGGCGGTCAGCGGCAGATATCCCTGCTTTTGCCAGATCCGAGAGGGCGGTTTTTTGGGGTTTCTGATATGATTTTTGCTGACAGCTGAACGATGATAGCTCAAAAGAGGTCCTTCATGCCCAAGACCAGGATCGGGATCAGGGTGGACAGCCGGATCGACGAACGGGGCGAGAAGGCCCCCCGGCGGTTATACATCGAAGGGCAGCCCACGGATATCGCCGAAGTGCTCGACCGCTGGGTGGCTGAGGACCAGATCTGCTTCAAGGTGCTCGACGGCGAGGGCGGGCTGTACATCATCCGCTACGATCCCCGAACCGGCGACTGGGACCTGGCGCTGATGGAGCAGGGGTAGGAACGGGCGGCCCGGCAGGGCTCTGCCCGTGGTGGCCATGCGATGAGCCGGAGCCCGATCGAGGTCAGGGTGGAATGCTACGCCGGACACACGGCCAATGAAACGCCCCGGCGGCTGTTCATCAAGGAGCGGCCGGTCGAGGTGGTGGCGGTGCTCGATCGGTGGCTCGCCCCTGACCACCGCTATTTCAAGGTGCGCGGCGACGACGGCGGCACCTACATCATTCGCCATGACGTGGAGAATGACCGCTGGGAGCTGACGATGTTCACGATGCTGGCGTAGCGGGTCCCTCGCCCCTGCTTCCGTTTTTCCGGAGAACCTTCCGCATTCCGGGAAAACGGAATGCCAAACCCTTGTGGCTCCGCTTTCCTGCTCTCCTTGTAGTTGTCCGATTTAAAAGGATTTATGATTTTTTCGCGGATGCGGAATGAATGTTGCTCTAGACGAAATCGACGTTCATCTCCCATCCCTTCACACGGGGCAGTGTCCATGGTGGGCACTGCCCCACTTTTTGGGCGGCTGCCGCTTTTCCGGCAACGGCTCCCCGCTCGGCTGCAACCTTTCCCACAGCTCTCCGTCGCAGCGGCGGCCATCCGAAAATTGGATAAACCCCTTGATGGGCCGATCACAGGGGCATCGGAGCGTCTGATCGCTCCTGCCTCATTTTCGTATGCGATCACCGGTGCCGGACATGCACGAAAGTTCCGGCATGCCTGAAAGAAAGTACAGCCTTCCAGGTCCCCTGCTCGTGATCGGAGCCACTCGGGTGGACCGTCGGCAGCAGTGCCGACAAGGCGGCCCGTGAGGCTGTGCTCGGGTACGCGAGCAGGCCGCTGATAAAGCAGATTCGGCGCCTGTGATCGCTTGCCCCTTGATCATGGGACCGCTCTGCCATATTGTCCCTCCCGACGGCGGCTCGGACTGGCCGGCAAGATCGGCCCCCCACGAGGATTTTCCCCGTCCGGGGCCTGGCCGCGTGCCGGCGCAAAGAGATTGACGTCCAATCCGCGTTCCAGCATAATGATACGATGACCAATCACTCCGACATCATTGATGTCTCTGCGGCCGACGACCAGCCCGGGGAGCTGCATCCGCTGGTCAGCAGGCCCGACGACGCCCAGCTGCCCGCCCTCGGTCATCCCGGCCTTCACCAATATCTGCAGGAAATCAACCAGTACCGCCTCCTCACCAGGGAGGAGACCGAAGAGCTGGCCCAGCGGTATAACGAGCACAAGGACCCGGCGGCCGCCTACAAGCTGGTCACCGCCAACCTGCGCCTGGTGGTGAAGGTGGCCATGGATTTCCAGAAGTACTGGATGCAGAATTTCCTGGACCTGGTCCAGGAAGGCAACGTGGGCCTGGTCCAGGCGGTGAAGAAGTTCGACCCCTACCGCGGCGTGAAGTTCTCCTACTACGCCGCCTACTGGATCCGGGCGTACATCCTCAAGTTCATCATGGACAACTGGCGCCTGGTCAAGATCGGCACCACCCAGGCCCAGCGGAAGCTCTTTTTCAGCCTCAACAAGGAACGCAAGCTCCTTGAGCGCCAGGGATTCCAGCCGGAGGTTAAGCTCCTGGCCGAGCGGCTGAACGTCAAGGAAAGCGAGGTGATCGAGATGACCCAGCGGCTGGAAGGCTGGGACGTCTCCCTGGAAAGCCCGGTCCGTGAGGATTCGGAGGACGAGCAGAAAAATTTCCTGCCCGCCGGGGGCCCCTCCGTGGAGGAAACGGTGGGCGACTCCGAGGTCAGGGCCCGGATGGAGGCCGCCCTCGCCGACCTGAAAGAGCGGCTGAACGACAAGGAAAAGGCCATTCTCGAGGCGCGCCTCTTGTCCGACGAGCCGGTCACCCTGCAAGAGATCGCCGATCAGTTCGGCATCTCCCGGGAACGGGTGCGGCAGATCGAGGCCAACCTGCTCAAGAAGCTGCGCACCTACCTGGAGGAGGAAATTCCCGATATCCGGGACTTCCTGGGTGAAACCTTCGAGCAGTGGCGCCCCTGACGGTTCCGGAAGATCACGGTCCTGCAGCTGGTCATTTCCCGAGATTTTTTTCTGCTCCCCCCTGTGCTCCCCGGGTCTTCTGTGGTAAGCTCAGACCCCTTGCGGGCGATAGGCTCCTTACGTAATCCCTGCCATTCCATCCGGTTGCTCACCGAGGACCACTTCCCCCATTCTGCCGAGGCTGAAAGAGAATGCGCGTTCCCCTGCTCGATCTGAAGGCGCAGCTGGCCCCCCTGCGCGAAGAGATTCTCGAGGCGGTCACCGAGGTGGTCGACTCCACCTGCTACATCATGGGGCCCCACATCGAGCGGTTCGAGGAGCATGTGGCCGCCTACTGCGGGACCCGCTTCGCCCTCGGGGTTTCGAGCGGCACCGATGCCCTGCTCATCGCGCTCACGGCCCTGGGGATCGGCCCGGGCGATCTGGTCATCACCACCCCCTTCACCTTCTTCGCCACCATGGGGAGCATTTTGCGGCTGGGGGCCCGGCCGCTCTTCGCAGACATCGATCCGGTCACCTACAACCTCGATCCGGCGCGGATGGAAGAGCTGCTGGCCCGGCCCGACCTCTCCGGGCGGGTGAAAGCGGTGCTGCCGGTCCATCTCTATGGCCAATGCGCCGACATGGGCCGGATCGGCGCCCTGGCCGAACGGTACCGCCTGCCGGTCATCGAGGACGCCGCCCAGGCCATCGGGGCCGCCCATCCCCGGCCCGGGGCCGGGGGGGCGATGTGGCGGCGGGCCGGCAGCATGGGCCTGGCCGGCTGCTTTTCCTTCTTCCCGAGCAAGAACCTGGGTGGAATCGGCGACGGCGGCATGGTGGTCACCGACGACGAGCGGCTGATCCAGAAATTGCGCATCCTGCGGGTGCACGGCTCCGAGCCCAAGTACTACCACAAGCTGGTGGGAGGCAACTTCCGGCTCGATGCGCTCCAGGCGGCGGTGCTCGATCGCAAGCTCTCCCATCTGCCCGCCTGGCACAAGGCCCGGCGCCGGAACGCGGAATTCTACGACCGGCTGTTTGCGGATTCCGGGCTGGTGGCCGCGGGCAAGATCGTCCTGCCAGCCGCGGTCTACCGCGACGAGGCGACCCGGGAGAAGATCGAGCCCGACTACCACATTTACAATCAATACGTGATCCGGGCGGCCGACCGGGACCGGCTCCGGGCTTTCCTCACCCGGCACGGGATCGGCACCGAGATCTACTACCCCGTTCCCCTCCACCGGCAAGAGTGCGTGGCCGGCCTGGGCTACGAAGGGCTTTCCCTCCCCCGGGCGGAAAAAGCGGCCGCCGAAACCCTGGCCCTTCCCATCTATCCGGAGCTGACCGATGCCATGCAGCATGAGGTGGTCGACCGGATCGTCGCTTTCTATCGCGAAGCTTCCTCCTGAGCTCAGAGACACAACGCAGAGTCGCCAAGTCGTTAAAGAAAAAAGGTTGTAAAATAAATAAGTTGTCTTTGCGTCTCTACGCCTTCGTGTTAATGGAATGGCCTCATGCGAGGTCGATAAAGTTGTTTCCAGAAATCCTCTCTTTTGTTAATGATGAGGTCCGGAGCCGTCTCGACGCTCCGATCCACCTGTGACCGGTTACCTCGTGTCCGTCCAGAAACGGGGATTTTCGTTCGAGTGCAAGGAGCGAGGGCGCCTGGAAGCGGAGCGTACTTCCTGTACGTGAGCATTTCCAGGCAACTGAGCAACGCAGCAATCGGGCGAAAAGACCGTTTCCGGATGGACACTCTCACCTTCACCGCGGCGGGGCAGCGCCGGGCGGTTCGGCTTTCTAATGCACGGATGGCGAAGGGCGTCAATGGGGCGCCTCCATGATAGACCCCTCCTTCCGGGGGCGGGGTGGCTTGCGGCATTGCTGCTGGGCGGTCTGCTTGCGCTCGGCGGCGTGGCGGGAGCGGCCGCTCCCGCGGCAGCCAAGGCGCCGCCGATCGTGCCGGCCCGGGAGATCAGGCAGATGGGGTCCGGGAAGGTAGGCTGGCAGGTCCTGTGGGCCAATGCCCGGGACGCGGTGCGGCGGGGGGACTTCCCGGCGGCCGTCCGGCAGTACGAGCAGCTCCTCGCCATTGCCCCCGACTTGGAAGAAGCCCGCTGGGAATTGACCAAGATCCGGCTGCGCGCCCAGGATTGGGACAAGGCGGCCGAGCAGCTCGAGCTTCTTTTGGAGGCCAATCCCGACCGGGTGGCCTATCTCGACGCCCTGGCCGCCATTCTGCAGAAGAAGGCCTATTACGGCCGGGCGCTGGAGCTGTTCGGCCGTGCCGTGAAGAACGACGGCGAGAATGTGGAATCCCTGGTGGGAATGGTCCAGAGCCTGGTGAAGCTGCGGCGGCAGGAAGAGGCTCTGCCGTTTCTGCAGAAGCTGCACCGGCTCAGGCCAGCCGACCGAGGGATCCAGCGCGACCTGGCCCGCATCGCCTTCGAGACGGGGCACTTCGAGATCGCGGCCCCCCATCTCCGGGAGCTGGCTGCGGCCCCGGACAGCGATGTGCCGCTCCTGGAAATGGCGGCCAAGGCCCATGAGCATCTGGGCCTGGACAACCTGGCCGCCGCTTACCGGGAACGGATCGTGGCCCTGCAGCCGGACAACCGGGAGAGCCACGACTGGCTGGCCGCCTATTACGAAAGGACCGGTCAGACCGAGGAGGCCCTGGCCCATTTCAAGGTGCTGCTCGCCAAGGATGGCGCCAATCCCACACTGCTGCACACCATCGGCCGCCTCCTCGAGGACGGCGGCCACTTTGCCGAGGCCTTGCCCTATTTCGAGCGATATCTCGCGGTGCGGCCCCGCGATCGGAAGGTGCTCGGCACCATGGTCGATCTTCATGCGGCCCTGGGCGAAAAGGCGGCTACCCTGGGATCCCTGGAGCAGCTCCTCGCCGTCGATCCTCGACCCGATACGGGCAAGGTCAAGCTGGCGGCCAAGCTGTATGCCGAAGCCGGCAGATACGAGGAGGCCATTCCCCTGTTTCGGCGGGTCCTGGCGGCTGACCCGGGCGACCGGGAAAGCATGGTTGCCCTGGCCGCGGCCCTGACGGCCACGGGCGAAGACGGCAGCGCCCTCGCCCTGTGGCAGCAGCTCGCCAAGGCGGAGCCCGACCACCTGGAGCCCTTGCGGGCCATGGCCAAGATCCTGGAGCGCCAGAAGCAGTACGAAGAGCTGCGGCCGGTGCTCGAAAAGCTCCATGGCTTCGAGCCGGGCAACCAGGAGGTCACCCTCAGGCTGGCGGCCGTGGATCTCGAATGCGGGCAGGTGGAGAAGGGGGGAGAGCTTCTGGAGCAGGTTCCCGCCGATACGCCCCTCCGGCAGGAGCTGCTGGCCATCCGCGGCCGTTATTTCGAAAAGGTCCGCCAGCCGGCCCATGCCTTGGACTCTTATGAGAAATTGGCCGAGCTGACGCCTTCCGCGCCGGACGTGCGGCTCACCTGCGTCCGGCTGGCCGGCGAGCTGGGCGAGCTTGCCGTGGTGCGGCGGCACCTCGCGCTCCTCGACCTGGACCATGCCGAGCCCGATGTCGTCCTGACCGTGGCCAAGGCCCTGGCGGGCTGCGGGGTCTATGACGAAGCCCTGGCGTTGTACCGCCGGCAGATGCCCGCTGCCGGGGAGGAGGACGCGGCCGGGCGGCAGCGGGTCCTTCTGGCCGTCGCGACCCTCTACCGGAAGGCGGGGCTGCCGTATGAAGCGGCTCAAGCCTACCGCACCATCCTGCCCATGGGGCAGGACGTGGCCCCCGCCCTGCGGGGACTGTTCGCGGTGGCCATCGATTCCGGGGAGCTCGATGAAGCGGAGGTGTGGCTCTCGCACCTGACCGGGGTCATCACCGGACCCGAGCACGACCTGCTGCAGGCCCGGCTGTTGTCGGCCCGGGGAGATCACCTGCGCGCCCTGGAGATGGGGCGCCAAGCCGCGGCCGAGCTGCAGGCGGCCGGCGCTGAGCCCCAGGCGGACACCGATTTCGCCCTGGCCCGGCTGCTGCTTGCCGCCGGGCATTTCACCGAGGCCAGGCGCCAATGCCGGGCGATCGACCCGTCCCGGGAGCTGGAACGGCTGGTGCTTCTGCAGCAGATTGCCGCCGCCGGCGGCGACACGGCGGAAGGCAGCCGGCTGCAGGCGGCGGCGCTCTCCCTGGCCAGCCAGGATGCGGGAGCTCTCCTGCGGCTCGCTTCCCTTTACCGCCACGCCCGGTTGGAGGCCGCCGCCCTGAAGGCGGCCCGGCAGGCGGCGGCCGCCGCTCCCGATTCGCTGCGGGCCCGCATGCTCCTGGCCGCCGCTCTCGAGGAAAAAGGCGATCTCCAAGGGGCCTTGGCCGAGGTGCGGGAGATCACCGGCCAGTACCCGGCGCACCCCGCCGCCGTGGCGCTGGAGGCGAAGCTCCTCTTCCGGACTGGCGATTTCCAGGCCGCGACCGCCCTGGCCGAAAAAGCGGACCGTGACGATCCCTTCTTTCCGGAGCTGCAGCTTCTCAAGGGAAGGGGTTTGTGGCGCCTGCACCAGCGGCAGCAGTCGCTGGCCGCCTACGAGGAATTCCTGAAGCCCACGGTGAGCGATCTCTTCGAAAAGGAGAGCGCCGCGCGCAAGGTCTACTACGTGCCGGAGAAGCCGACGCTCACCATCTGGCAGCTGCTCTCCTACAAAAATTATGCGCCTTCCGCTTTCACCGACCGGGTGATGGCCCCCGACCATGCGGCGGACAATGGCTCCGAGCGCCAGCGGGACCTCAATGCCATCGCAGCCCCGCTCTATGCCCTGTACAAATGGCAGGTCCGTTTTGCCGACGAGCTGGCCGCCAGGCGCTCCATCGACCGGCGTGAATATTTCCTGGCGAAGAGGCAGTTCGAAACCCTCCTGCAGAAGTACCCGGATGACGAGATGCTCATGTTCGACCTGGCCGGGCTGTACAGCCATTTCGGGGATCTGGGGAAGGAGGCGGCCCTGTATCGGAGGATGGACGAGCTGAATCCGGATTTTTCGGGCCTGGCGGGTGCGGAGGAGCGGAACCGGCTCAAACGCCGGCCCCGGTCCCTTCTCGTCTACGAGAACCAGCGCGAAGAAGGGCGCGACGGTTACAAGGCCATCCACCTCCAGCAGGGAAAGGCGGCTTTCTGGTATTCCCCCGCCATCCAGCAGGAAGTCGAGCTGACGGTGACCCGCCTCCGGTACGAATCGACCGAAAATGATCAATCCATCGCTGCCTCCCGGGCACAGGTTTCATTCCACACCGACTACAACGACAATCTCTCGTTCAAGGTGGGCGGCGGCGTGGAGGAGCTGGCGGAGGGCCACGCAGGCACCGGCCTTCTCGACTGCAAGGTGACCGGCAGGATCGGCGACAAGTGGAAGAGCTATGTCGCGGTGGTCCGGGACGTCACCCGCGACACCTTGGCGAGCATTACCCGGAACATCGTCCACCAGGACCTCCGGACCGGGCTGGGCATCGACGTCCTGCCGCGCCTGCTGACCGGGGCCGACTACAGCTACAACCAGTTTTCCGACGAGAATGTCACGAGCGGCTATGACCTCTGGACCTCCTACATCATCCTGCCCGAGCCCACCTTCCTAAAAGTAGGCTATACTTACGATTTCAAGGACTCGCAGGAGGGGGCCGCTCCCGGCCCGCCCCTGGCGGACGGTTTTGCCGCCAATGACCATCCCTACTGGGCGCCGGTCAACTACTGGGTGAACCAGTTCAGCGTGTATTTCAAGCACCAGCTCTCGAAAGAGACGTTTGATCGGGGCGTCCCCCGCTATTATACTTTGGAATATTCGCTGGGGCATGACTCGGGCGGCGAGGGCTTCCAGACCTTCCGGGGCGGCTTCTACCTGGAATGGACCCCCCGGCTGCTCACGGAAGCGGCGGCGGAAGCCACCACCTCCAAGCCCTACCGGGATTCCTCGCTTTCCCTTTCCGCCATCTACAGGTGGTAGGAAACCGGCGGGGTGCCCCGCTTTCGCACTGACGTTTCCTCAAGAGAAAGACCCTTTGGGCCGGGAAGGACCAGATGGCAGGCTGGCAGGATATTGTGAAACTGTTCCTTATGTTGGCGGCGCTGTTCGGGGTGGGGATTTGGGTGGTGCCCCGCATGAAGGGCGGGTTCGACTGACGGAGCGGCACATGCGAGCCGGTGCGGCCCGCCGGAAAGACAAAGCAGGGAGACCGGCCTGACCGGGCGCCCCGCGAGGGGGATTGAAGTGATTTCCCTATCATTACGCACGAGGAGATAAACGATGGTTGAGCGCATACCCATGTCCAGGGCCGGCTACGAGCGGCTCCGGGAGGAGCTGACCCGCCTGGAGCGGAAGGACCGGATCGAAGTGATCAAGGCGATCGAGGTGGCCCGGGGACATGGTGATCTCAAGGAAAATGCCGAGTACCATGCCGCCAAGGAACGCCAAGGCCATATCGAAGGGCGGATCATGGACCTCAAGGACAAGCTCGGGCGGGCCGAGGTGATCGACTGCTCGGCCGTCGACTGCGAACGGGTGGTGTTCGGAACGGTGGTCAGTCTGATGGACCTCGACACCGAGGAGGAGGTCCGGTATCAGCTCCTGGGTCCGGACGAGGCCGACGTGCAGAGCGGCAGCATTTCGATCCTCTCGCCCCTCGGCAAGGCCATGATCGGCAAGTGCGTCGGTGACGAGATCAAGGTGACCACCCCGCGGGGAATCCGCCAGTTCGAGATCCTCGACATCGCTCGCCCTGACGCCTCCTGAAACCTCCAAACGCTCACAAGCTCGCAAAAAGTCGCCGAACGCTTGGTCGTCATTCCGGCGAAGGCCGGACGAGCGCGTGCGCTTGAACGCCCGAAGGGGCGGGCCGCAACGCGCACGGCGATTAATCCAGGGTTTCAAAAACTTGTGCTGACACCGGATCCCGGCCTACGCCGGGGTGACGGCTTTTTGCGAGACTGTCTTCTTTGCGCCTTCGCATCTCTGCGCCGGAAAAATCGTTTTGCGGGACCATTTCACGCCTTTGGCAGGGTGAAGAAGAAGGTGGAGCCCTTCTCCGGCTCCGACTCCACCCAGATGCGGCCGCCATGGCGCTCCACGATTTTCCGGCAGATGGCGAGGCCCATGCCGGTGCCGGGATACTCCTGCCTGGTGTGCAGCCGCTGAAAAATCTGGAAGATGCGCTCCCGGTGCTCGGGCGGGATGCCGATGCCGTTGTCCCGCACGGAAATCCGCCATCTCTCCCCGTCCGGGGCGGCCCCGATGTGGATTTCGGGCCGCCGGCCCTTGCAGTAAGTGATTGCGTTCGCGACGAGGTTCTGGAGGAGGCGGGCGAGCTGGCTCGCCTCGCCCCGCACCGACGGCAGGGGATCGTGGGTGATGTGGGCGCCGGTCTCTTCGATCCGGAGGCGGAGGTTTTCGATCACCTCCAGCCAGACGTCGAAGAGGGGGGTGGGCCGAAGGGTGATCGCCTGCCGCTGGTCCCGGGAGAGCCGGCGCACGGCCGCCTGGATCTTGGCCACCCGGTCCGAGCGCAGCGCGGCCTCCTCAGGTCCCTCGCCCGGATCCACCAGGCCGTCCGGCAAC
>JAJYKH010000428.1 GCA_021788685.1 Deltaproteobacteria bacterium
TAATCATTGAATTTATCGTCGCAGACTGTCGCATCAATTTCGAAAACTGACAGGGGCCAGCAGCCCCGGCCCGGCGAGGTCTCCCTGGCTCACAACGGGGTGCTGTTCCTCGATGAGCTGCCCGAGTTCAAAAAGCACGTGCTGGAGGTCCTCCGCCAGCCCCTGGAGGACGGCCTGGTCACCATCGCCCGGGCGGCCTCCTCGGTGAAGTTCCCCTCCCGCTTCATCCTGGTGGCGGCCATGAATCCCTGCCCCTGCGGCTACCTGGGAGATCCCCGCCACGAGTGCCACTGCACGCCCATCCAGATCCAGCGCTACGAAAGCCGCCTTTCCGGCCCCCTCCTCGACCGCATCGACCTGCACCTGGAAGTGCCGGCGGTGCCCATGAAGGACCTTTCCCAGATGCAGGAAGGGGAATCGTCGGCAGCCATCAAGGTCCGGGTCGACCGGGCGCGCCAGCGCCAGGAAGAGCGGTTCGCCCACCGCAAGCGCTTTTACTGCAACGGACAGATGGGCCCCAAGGACGTCAAGGTCCACTGCGCCCTGGATACGGCTTCCCAGAATCTGCTGGAAAAGGCGGTGGAGCGGCTCGGCCTTTCGGCCCGCGCCTATCACCGCATCCTCAAGATCGCCCGCACTATTGCGGATCTGGATGACAAGCCGGCCATCGGCACCGACCATGTGGCCGAGGCGGTCCAGTACCGCCGGCTGGACCGGAAAAAGTGAGTAAGCGGTCACAGTCCCCCCCATCTCCTTTGTCAGCGGCCTGCTCGCGGAGCACCAGTCCAGCTCGCAGACTGCCTTCGCGGGCAGCAAGCTGCATAAGGCCCTCTAAGCCCTTCGGGCAAGAGGGCCCAAATCTCGGCACCCTGCGACCGCTTACAATGCCGGGAGGGATTGATCTCCGGGGGCTTTTACCCCGTGATCGGTTACAAAAGTGAGACCCTCATGACCGTGCACCTCCAATCGCTGACCCCGGTCAGGATCGGCCGTCACGCCGCGGCGTGGCTCGTCGGCTGGACCTTGATGCTCCTGGCCTCCCTCTGGTGGCTCGAAGGGGAGCACCTGAAGGACGTCCAGGCGATCGCCCGCGCCGTGGCCATTGCCCATGCCCGCCGGGATGCCATGCTGCGCACCTGGTGCTCCCGGCTGGGCGGCGTCTATCTTCCCGTTTCGGACCTGACTCCAGCGGGACTCGGGCCAGGAGTGATCGAAACCGGCATAAAAACCCCTGCCGGGGAGCCGCTCGCCCTCGTCTCCCCCTCCGCCTTCATCAACCAGATGTCCGCGGCGACAACGGTCAAGCCCGAAGTGCAGGGATTTGTCCGCAGCCTGCGGCCGCTGAACCCCAAAAACCGGGCGGACGACTGGGAAAGGAAAGCCCTCCTGCGACTGCAGGAAAGCGGCGCGCCGGAATACAGCGAAGTGGTGACCCGGGGGGGCGAACGCCAATTGCGGCTGATGTTGGCCCTGGCCCCTGAAAAAAGCAGCGTTTTCGGGCCATCCGCCGATCTTCGGGGTGACAAGCCGATCAGCGGCATCAGCCTCAGCCAGCCGCTCGCCCCCTTCGAAATAGAAGCACGCCACCACGCCCGGACCATCGGCACCGAGCTGCTCCTGCTCTGGCTGCTCGGCCTCGCGGGCATCGGCCTCAGCTACTCCGGCCTGCGGCAGCACCTGCGCAAACGGAGGCAGGCGGAGGAGAGCCTGCGGGAGCAGCGGAATCTCCTCACCAGCATCCTGAATTCCACCGATGACCTGATCGCCCTCAAGGGACCGGATCTCGTTTACATTGCGGCCAACCCCTCGCTGTGCGCCTTCTACGGGAAGAGTGAAAGCGAGATCCTCGGCCATACCGATCATGATTTGCTGACCCAGGAGGAAGCCGAGCGGCGGCGCGAAATGGACCGGGCCGTCCTCGCCGCCGGACTGCCGAACCGGCAGGACATGGCGGTGCGGACGGCACATGGGAAGCGCTGGCTGCAGATTTCCCGCCTCCCCGTGCGGGACGAAACCGGGAAGCCGTCGGCCCTCCTCTGCTCCATCCACGACATCACCGACCGAAAGAAGACGGAAGAGACCCTCCGCCGCTATGAGCAGATCGTTTCCGCCTCCCGGGAGCTCATGGCCTTTGCCGACCGGAGCTACGTCTATCTGGCGGTGAACGATTCCCACCTTCGGGACTTCGGGAAAAGCAGGGAGGAGATCGTGGGCCACTCCATGGCGGACCTCCTTGGCCGCGAGTATTTCGAAAACGAGATCAAAGAAAAGGTGGACCGGGCGCTGGCCGGGGAAACCATTCATTTCGAAACCTGGCATGAGCTGCCGGGCATGGGCCGACGCTGCCATGAGGTGACTTATTATCCCTTTTTCGAGCCGGACAGGAGCATCTCGGGGGTGGTGATCTACATCCAGGACCTCACGGACCGCAAGCAGGTGGAGGAGAGGCTGCGCCGGGGCCAGAAGCTGGAGGCGATCGGCACCCTGGCCGGGGGCATCGCCCACGACTTCAACAACATCCTC
>JAJYKH010000051.1 GCA_021788685.1 Deltaproteobacteria bacterium
TCGGCGGGTGCGGGACGCCCTTGCCACCAACTTTTCGGACCTCCTCCGCTATCAGAACATGCTGTGCCGCTATGACACCATGGCCCTGAAGTCCCTTGATGTCTTTTCCGTGCACGGTTTTCCGGTCGGGCTCGTGCAATGCGAATCGAACCTCATCGGCATCGCTAACGGTGACGGCATCAACGTCGGTAGCGGCGGCTGGCTGAACATCGTGGAGAAATTCCGGAAGGCCAAGGCATACTGCGATGCCCCTTTTGAGATCCGGCATACCGGGGCGAAGAAGGTCAAGGTGCCCATTCCGGGAGAATGGATCGGCGATACCCGAAACGGCTGCAAGGAACGTGATATTCGGCTCGTCTGCGGCAGCGCCACCGATGCCGATCTTGAGCCGGAAAGCCTCGACGGCGTCTTCACTGATCCCCCTTATTTCGGGAATGTCCAATATGCCGAGCTGATGGACTTCTGCTACGTCTGGCTGCGGAAGCTCTCGCAAGCCCTCCCTTTCCAGGCCATCAGCACCAGGAGCCCCGATGAGCTGACCGCGAATCTCACGATGGGACGGGATATTTCTCACTTCACCGAAGGGATCTCAACGGTCTTTTCCAAGATGGTCAAGGCATTGAAACCCGGGAAACCATTTGCCTTCACGTACCACCACAACAGCATCGAGGCCTATTTCCCACCTGCGGTCGCCATTCTCGATTCCGGGCTCGCCTGCACCGCCTCCTTGCCATGCCCCGCCGAAATGGGTGCCTCCATTCACATCAACGGCACCGGCTCTTCGGTGGTAGATACCGTCTTCGTCTGCAGATCAACCGGCGTCGTTTCCCGCAGGACCTTGGCGGCAACAGTCGAGGATTTCGCGCATCTCCTCACGAGAGACACGGAAGACTTGCGTGAAGGCGGGCACCAGCCCACTCGCGGCGATATCCGTTGCCTCATCTTCGGGCATCTCGTCCGGATGGCCATCTGGAACCTGAGAAAAGGGTGGAACGCAAGCTTATCGGCACAAAGAAAATTGACGCTCATCGCCCAGCATCTCACTTCCTTGCCCCAGCCTGATGAAATCGGGATGGCGGTTTCCCCGGAAGACGCCTCGCTGGAGGTGGTTATGAACGAGACCGGCGGCTGCTACGATTTGGAAGAAATATCCTTTTGAAAGGAGAGAGACGGAATGGCCGGCAAGCGACCCTACGAGCTGAGCCAGAAGGAGCTTGAGTCGAGAATCGAGGAGATGGTGACCACCACCATAGCCGATCTCTCCTCGGAGTTTCTTCTCATGCCTATAGGCAACGGCTTCATCCGCTACCAGGAATTCCAGGCCGCCTACGAAGTCCTGAAACAGAAAACGGGCTGCTTCGAAAAACTTACCGCCGAAACCGTTCGCTCCTCCTTGATGGAGAACAGCCTGGTCTTTGGCGTGCTGCGGTCGATTCTGGGCATGACCGCCCCGGAATGGGCGGAGCTGGCCCGTTCCGAGCTTGACAGTGACATCAATCAAGGAGCGGCGCGGCAGATTGATAAGAACTGCCGGAAGATGGGATACTACCCGAATCTGAGCCGCCGGTCGGCAACCAAGACCCTCGGGAGGATCGACTCCCTGATCGAGGTCGCCGTTCAATACATCAAGAAAGGAGCCCCTCCCGAACAGGAAGGCTTCCTCCACCGGCTGACGAAATTCGACACCACCTTTGGCGAGGAATCTCTCTCCTATGCGGCCAAGGAAAACGTCCCCTACGCCATGCTTCTGTATGAACGGTATCTGGGACGGCCTTTTGCCGCCCACCGGGATGCGGTCTCGGAGCTAGTGGGAGAGGTGATGGAGAATGCCATCGAAAAACGCCTTCGGGAGGCCAAGGTCTCCTACCGAAAAACCGGAAGGGCTGAAAAGCTCCCGGGATTCGGCCAGGCGCCTGATTTCTGCATCCCCGATGAGATCAGCCCCAAAGTCATCATCGAAGCGAAGGTCACCAGCGATGACGGAACGGCAAGGGACAAGGTGGCGAGAATCAAGGAGCTGGAGACACAGAGGAACAAGCACGTTCAGGATGGAAAACCATGGTACGAAGTCGTGGCCTGCATTGATGGTCGGGGTTTCCGGCAACGGCGGAACGACATGCGCGATTTGATCCTCAGGCTCAACGGGAAGGTTTTTACCGCGGCCACCCTTGACCATCTGATCACTGACACCAGCATCAGGGACTTTCGAAGCAGCTAAGCGCCCACTCCCCGGTTGCGCTTCCCACAGCAACTCCCGGGTGAGGCAGGCAAGGGCCGTGCGGGAGGGGCTCCTTATCGATTTCCTTCATGGAAGTTGTCCAGCTCATCAAGCACCAGCCGCGCGAACCACTCCCGGTCCCCCGGTGACCTTTTCTGGGGACCTTCGCCCTCACTCTTCGGCGGAGAGTGCCGGCGGCCGGTTGGCCATGGCTTTCGAGGCCGGCCTCAGCCGCCCGCGTTCATCCTCCGCCAGAAGTGCATGCACCTCCGCAGCAATGCTTTGCGCCCGCCCCAGCACATCCCTTTCCCAATAACGAAGAACCCTCCACCCCATCCCGGTCAGCAGCTCGGTGTTGCTCCTGTCCCGCTCCATGTTGTAGGCGATCTTCTGCAGCCAGTAGTCCGGGTTTGCGCCCTGCGCCAGCTTGCGCCGGCGCTCCTCCCAATTCCGGCCGTGCCAAAAATCGCCATCCACGAAAATCGCCACTTTCTTCCCGCGGAAGACGATATCCGGCTTGCCCGGGAGGTCACCGGCATGGAGCCGGTAACGCAAGCCCCTTTCCCGCAGGGCCTTGCGGAGGGCCATCTCCGCCCTGGTCCCTTTTTTTCCGGTGCGGCTTTTGATTCGGGAGGCGAGCTGGGAGGAGGGAGATAGGCCGTGGAAACGGGGGGACCTGTTCCGGCTCATTTGGCGAGCAGCGCCTGCTGCAGGGCGAAGTCGAGCAGCGGTTTTCGGTGGCGCTCGCTGACTGAAAACCGGCGGTAATCCATTTAGGCGGCGATCTCCCGGGACTGGGCCTGGTATCCCTTCCCGGTGCCCGGATGAGGGGCGTGCTGGCCGACCAGCTGCAGATATTTCTGCGGGACCGGCCTCACCGGCTCCGGCGGCGGCAGCTGCCCCTGCTTCCGGGGAATGAGCCGAGGCTCGCGGCCGGCCTCCTCATCCTGGAAAAAGCGGCACCGGATCTCGAGGCCCAGCTTTTCGGCCAGCGCGGAAGGAACGGCATTGCCGACCTGCCTCTGGACGGCCTGGAGCGGCCCCTTCACGGCAAAGCTGTCCGGAATCGTCTGGAGCCTGCAGAGCTCCCGGGCCGAGAGACGCCTGTTTTTCCAGTGGAACGGCCCGGTGGCCGGCCCCGGCTGGGCGGTCAGCGTCCAGGAGGGCTGCTCCTTGGCCAGCTTCAGCAGGAAGTTCCAGAAACGGCGCCGCCAGCCGAAAAGCGGCAGTCCACCACCGCGGTCGGTATGAAAGAGATAGTTCTGCCCCTCCGGGACGGAGGGCAAAAGGTCCGCCCACTTGCCCCGCAGGAGAAGCTCCGGAGAGTCGTCTTCCTCCAGGTCCCACAGGGCGTCCCAGGCGTTGCGGGACGGCCTCAGCGTGTCCGGGAACAGGCTCGACGTTTTTTCCTGCTGTCCTTGGGAAAAATCATGGGTGGGGAGCAGGCCGCCGAAATCGATCCCCTCGCGGGACCCCACCAGAAAGGCCCTTTCGCGCGCCTGGGGGACCCCGAAATCGGCGGCGTTGAGCGTCAGCCGCTTGATCGTGTACGAGGTGCAGAGGCTCTTGTTGATGGAAGCAATGGTGGCCAGGATCAGTCGGAGTCCCTCGTCCTTGCCCTTGAAGGTGAGACCGGTCACGTTCTCCATGAGAAAAGCGCGCGGGCGGGTATCGCGCAGAACGCGCAAGAAAGCGGAAACAGTGCCGGCCCGGGGGTCATCAAGCCTCTTGGCATCGCCGCTCGCCCAGTAGCCCGCCTTCGAGAACGGCTGGCAGGGGGGGCCGCCGATGAGAAGATCCGCCTCCCCCGGCTCGATGCCCCCTGTCTTGAGAAGCTCGTCGGAGGTGATCGTGTGGATGGAGCGGGGGATGACCGGCCAGTCCCGATTGGCCCGCAACGTGGAGACGCAATCGCCGTCCATCTCCACGGCGACGCAGGTCTCGAATCCTGCCGCCTCCATGCCGAGATCGAGGCCGCCTGCCCCGGTGAAGAGGCTGATTGCCTTGTATTTGAGGGTCCTGGGAGGAGGAGTCATGGCTCACTTGGGGGAAAATATTTCCCGCAAACTGCCATAAATTCGACTGGCTAGCAATAGCCTTTTATTGCAGGTGCCGCTGCCCCGCCAAGTACTGCTGCCACGACCGCTCGTAGGCCCAGACGAAGACGTCCGCAGCAGCTCAACGCGGTTCAGCTCGAAAACCCGGAGCACGCCTCCGCGTAGGCCCGCTCCGGAACGTCGAGAACGACAGGGGGCAGAGGTTGTGCTTGATGAGCGGGATGTTGGCGCAGGCGCGAAACGCGCTTGCTCACGTCCTCGAAAGGCAAGGGATGGAGTCCGGCCAATGGGGCTCTATCAGGGAGGGTGCCAGGGGTCGGCAGTTCGGCGGAAGCGGGGGAAGCGGAGAGTTTCTCTAAATCGGCGATCTAAATAACGACCAGGTCCAGCCCGGGAATGTCTTCAAAATCCTTTTTATTGCGCGTGAGCAGACGGAACCCGTGCTGGACCGCCTGGCTGGCCAGCCACAGGTCTTGGACCCGGTACCGGTGGCTCCGGCCATTGGCTTTGACCTGTGCCGCCAGATGGCCGAAAATTTCGCCCGTCCCGCCGTCGATGCCCAGGTGCGGTTTCCGCTGCAGCCGCCGCAGAGCCGCCCGCCGCCTTTCGCGAATGCCTGGATCAGGGGCCGTTTCCGCGCCGAAGGCGAGCTCGGCAATGGTGACTGGCGAGAGATAAACCGGTTCCTCCCTCGTCACCATGGCAACGTCTGCCGGCGCCAGGGCGCCCTGCTCGACATCGATCCAGATACAGGTATCGATCAGGAACCCCATGGATCGCGAACCCCTTTCCCAACGGTTTCATCCGTGCTCTTGCCGGCATCGGCCCAACCCGCGGCAGCTTCCGGCGACAGGGTCCGGTAAAGATCGGACATGGCTTCCAATGCGGTCTGTCTGCCCGGCCCGGGGATGAGGCGGGCAATGCGCTGGTGGTTGCGCTCGATTTCGATCTCCTCGCCTCCCACCGCCATCCGGTCAAGCACCTGCCGCAGGTTGCGGGCCAATTCCGTCGCTGTGATCGTCTTCATTCCTCACCTTTCCGTAGAATATGATTTTATCATACTTTACGCACCCAGGCCTTGGAAACAAGATTTCTTTCCCGCAGAGATAGTGGACTGATCTATAAAAATCATGAGCTTCCCTCCCCCGCTCGCCCGCCCAAAAGGCTACCTCCCCGGCCGCAGGCCAAGCGCTTGGCACCATAGAGGTTTTCCAGCTCATCGGCCACCTGCCGCACGGACGCTCCCGGTCTCCTCGGGGGCCGTTACCGGGACCACTCACCTCTTCCGCGAGGGCGGACGCCCGCCCATGACCATGGAGCGGACCCCCTCGGTCAGAGGATGGCCCACCCCGCCGCAAACGGCTCTCTAACCGACCCCCTCCTCCATGCTATATCGAATGAGAGCTTCTGCCGCTCTTCCCCCACCGTCTTTGCGCTCTTTTCCGACCACGACCGGCACGACCCCACCAGGCAAGCCATTTGTCCGCCCTACAGCTCGATGTGCATGCCGATCTCAACCACTCGTCCGGGGGGCAGATGGAAGAACGACGTTGCGCCTCTGGCATTCCGGGACATCCAGGCAAACAACCCCTTGCGCCACTTGGGCATCACCCGCTCCTCGCCGATGACCAGCGTCTCCCGGCCGAGAAAGAAGGTCGTCTCCGTGATCTTGAGGTCGAGCCCCGGCACATGGAGGCGCTCCAGCACCTCGGGGATATTCGGACTCTCCATGAAGCCGTAGCGGACCACCATTCGGTAAAACCCCAGTCCCAGGCTCTCGATCTTCACCCGCTCGGCGGCCTCCACATGGGGTATCTCCTCGGTTCTGACCCCGAGGATGACGATCTGCTCGTGAAGCACCTTGTTGTGCCGCAGGTTATGAAAGAGGGCGGGCGGCGTGAAATCGGGATTGCCCGTCATGTAGACCGCGGCGCCGGGCACCCGCATGGGCATCTGTTTCTCAATGTCGCGGACGAACCCCTCGATGGGGTGCCACCCCTTGTGCAGCCGCCGGGCCAGCACCTCCCGGCCCCGCTTCCACGTGGTCATCAGGATGAAGGCGCCGGCCGCGACCGCCAGGGGAAACCAGCCGCCGTGCGCCACCTTCATCATGTTGGCCCCGAAAAAGGCGAGGTCGATGATCAGAAAGCAGCCGGCAAGCAACACAGCGGGCGCCGGCCGCCACCGCCACCGGTCCCTGGCAACCACGTAAAACAGCAGGGTCGTGACCCCCATGGTGGTGGTCACCGCCACGCCGTAGGCCGCGGCCAGATTGTTCGAAGAGCGGAAGCCGATCACCAGGCCGATGCAGGCGAGCATCAACCCCCAGTTGATGAGAGGCACATAGATCTGGCCCTTTTCTTCCGCCGAGGTGTGGTCGATCCTGAGCCGGGGGCTGTAGCCGAGCTGCACCGCCTGGACGGAAAGGGAGAAGGCCCCGGAGATCACCGCCTGGGAGGCGATCACCGTGGCCGCGGTCGACAGGGCCACCATGGGCAGCAAAGCCCAGCCGGGCCCCAATCGGTAAAAAGGATTGCCCACCGCCGCCGGATTGTCGAGCAGCAGCGCACCCTGCCCGAAATAGTTGAGGAGCAGGGCGGGCAGGACCAGACCGAACCACACCAGGCGGATGGGCTTGGTCCCGAAGTGGCCCATGTCCGCGTAAAGCGCCTCGCCGCCCGTGACCGCCAGAAAGACCGCCCCCAGGACGAGGAACCCCTTGCCTCCGTTGCGCAGAAAAAAGCCGATGGCGTGCAAAGGGCTCACCGCTGCGAGCACGGCCGGCTCCTTTGCGATATTGGCCACGCCGAGGACGCCCAAAACCAGGAACCAGAGGCAGGTGACCGGGCCGAAGACCGCGCCCACCCTGGCCGTGCCGTGGTGCTGAAACATGAACAGCCCGATCAGGATGATGATGGTGATCGGGATCACGTAGGGAGTGAACACGGGGGTGGCCACGCCCAGTCCCTCCACGGCGCTGAGCACCGAGATGGCCGGGGTGATCATGCCGTCGCCGTAAAGGAGGGCGGCCCCGAACATGCCGAGGAGGACCAGCAGCCAGCGGCCGCCGCCCCGGGCCGAGGCCTGGATGGGGGTCACCAGGGCGGTGAGCGCCAGGATGCCGCCTTCTCCCCGGTTGTCCGCCCGCAGCACGAAGGTCAGATATTTGATGGAAACAACGAGAATAAGCGACCACAGGACCAGGGAAAGCACGCCGAGCACGTTGGGATGGCTCACCCCGATGGCCTCGCTGCCGTAGAAGCATTCCCGGAGGGCATACAGGGGGCTGGTCCCGATGTCGCCGTAGACGACCCCGAGAGCGGCCAGAGAGAGGCTTGCGAGCTTCCTGCCGTCCTGGGGACCGGTAGCTGCGCTCATTGGCATGCTCCACACAGCGGGCATGCAATGATGCGAATGACAGGGAGATCGTTGGGACAGGAGCCGTGGCCGGAATCGAAAGGACCGGGACCCAGAGGCCCCTTTGGGCCGAGCACGTATCGGAAAGCAAAAGACAGGGCAGGCATTATCCCCCTCCTGGGCAAAAGAACTGACATAGGGGGATGTGCCTTGCTCAGGCTCTCCCCTTCGATGCTTGCGAGGTTAGCTGACGGACTCGGGCCGAAGAGTTGCCCTATGCCACTTGGCAATACGCCCCCCAAAAGTGGTTCCCCCGCTTCCGCCTTACCGAGGCGGAATTCAGCATCGGCATAGTCTTATAAGACGGAAAAAAAGTAAAGATAAACCTGGATCGTCCGGCATGCCCCGCGACAAATGGCTCTACTCACCGGCCCCCTCCCTCATGCTATATTCTAAAGAGAGATTTTGCCTCTCTTCCTCACCGTCTTTGCGCCCTTTTCCGACCACAACCGAGCACGACCCGGGAGCCCTATGGCCGGCACAGCGCACACGACTGGACCGTCCACCCGACTGGCGGTGGCGCTCGCCCTCGCCGCGCTCCTTCTGCTCCTCTCCTTCTCCTGCAAAAAACCAAAGCCCCTGCCGCCCCCGCCCCCCGAGGTGGTTGTCGCCCCCGTCATTCAACGGGAGGTTCCCATCCGGCGGGAATGGGTCGCCACCCTGACCGGACTGGTCAACGCCGTCATCAAGCCCCAGGTCACGGGCTACCTGGTCCGGCAGGATTACCTGGAAGGCCGGCCCGTCAAAAAGGGGCAGGTCATGTTCGAAATCGATCCGCGGCCCTTCCAGGCGGCGCTCGACCGGGCCAACGCCAACGTGGTCCAGTATCAGTCCCAGCAGGAAAATGCCCGGGAAAACCTGGCCCGGGTCGAGCCCCTCACCGCCCAGCGGGCGCTCAGCCAAAAGGACCTGGACAATGCCCGGGCGGCCCTGCGGGCGGCCAAGGCCCAGGTGATCGCGGCCCGGGCGGCGGTCGAGACCGCGAAGCTGAACCTGGAGTTCACGAAGATCAGGGCGCCCATCGACGGCATCGCCGGGATCGCCCAGGCGCAGATCGGCAACTTGGTGGGTCCTTCCCAAACGGGACAGCTCACGACCGTCTCGACCATCGATCCGATCCTAGCGGATTTTTCGGTGGGCGAGCAGGACTACCTCAGCTTCGTCAGGCTCAATGCCCTCCGGGAAGGAAAAGCCTCCACTCCCGCGGGCTTCCGGATCGACCTGATTCTGGCGGACGGCTCCGTTTATCCGCACAGGGGCAAATTCTACGCCACCAACCGGCAAATCTCCCCCAAGACCGGCACCCTCCTCGTCGAAGCCGTCTTCCCGAATCCGGACATGATCCTCCGCCCCGGACAATTCGGGAAAGTCCAGGTCACCCTCGGGACCCAAAAAGCGCTGCTCATTCCGCAGCCGGCGGTGAGCGAGCTCCAGGGGAAATTCCAGGCCAACGTGGTGGGGCCTGACAACCGGGTGGAAATCCGCGATATCAAGCCCGGGAGCTGGTACGGGTCTCTGTGGGAGATCGAGGAGGGATTGCGGCCCGGCGAGCGCGTGGTGGTGGAGGGCATGCAAAAGGTGAAGCCCGGAATGACCGTCCGGCCGGTCGCCGCTCCCCCCGGCCCACCTACCGGCCCCCAGCCGGGGACCGGGCCTCCCCGGCGGCAGGAATCCACCGGCAAGCCATGAGATAACAAACTGATTATGTATCGCTTCTTCATCAACCGGCCCATCGTCGCGATGGTGATCGCGATCATCATGATCATCGTCGGGATCGTCTCGATTTTTGGCCTGCCGGTGACGCAGTACCCGAAGATCGTGCCGCCCGAGATCCTCGTCCAGGCGACCTACCTGGGCGCGGACGCCCTGACCATCGAGCAGTCGGTCGCCACTCCCCTGGAAAGCCAGATGACGGGGGTCGACAACATGAACTACATGTACTCGATCAACCCGAACAACGGGCAGATGCGGCTCGTCGTGGACTTCAACGTGAAGACCGACCCGAACATCGACCAGATGCTCGCCCAGCTCCGGGTCTCCCAGGCGGAAGCCCAGCTCCCGGCCGACGTCCGCACATTCGGCGTGACGGTGCAGAAGTCCTTCGGCTCCCCGCTGATGCTCATCGCCCTCTACTCGCCGAAGGGGACCCACGATGCGACCTTTCTCGCCAACTACGCCTACATCAACATGATCGACCAGCTCACCCGCGTACCGGGGGTCGCGAGCGGGGTCGTCTTCGGCGCCGGCCAGTACGCCATGCGGTGCTGGGTGCGGCCTGACCTGCTCGCCCAGCACAACATCACCGTGCCCGAGATCGTGACCGCCCTTCAGCAGCAGAATACCGTGAACCCCGCCGGGCAGGTCGGGGGCGAGCCGGCCCCGTCGGGGCAGGAATTCACGTACGCGATCCAGGCCCAGGGACGGCTGGTGACCCCCCAGGAGTTCGGCCGGGTGGTCCTGCGGGCGAACCCCGACGGGTCGCTGGTCCGGCTGCGCGACGTGGCGCGGCTCGACCTTGGCGCGCAGGATTACAGTATCCGCGGCCGCTTCAACGGCAAGCCGTCGGCGATCCTGGCCCTTTTTCAGGTGCCGGGCGCCAATGCGCTGAAAGCCGTCGAGGGCGTCAAGGCGGCCATGAGCAAAATGAAGGCGTCCTTTCCGCCCGATCTCGATTACGGCATCGCACTCGACACCACCATCCCCGTCACGGAGGGGATCAGGGAGATCGTGATTACGCTCACGATCGCCTTGGTCCTCGTCCTCATCGTGGTCTTCATCTTTCTCCAGGGCTGGCGGGCCACGCTCATCCCGATGATCGCGGTCCCGGTTTCCCTCATCGGGACGTTCGCCTTCTTTCCGATCCTCGGCTTCACGATCAACCCGATCGCCCTCATGGGGATGGTGGTCGCCATCGGGCTGGTGGTCGACGATGCGATCGTGGTGGTGGAGGCGGTGGAGCGCCACATCGAAGGGGGGGAGCCGCCGCGGGAAGCGTCGCTTCACGCGATGGCGGAAGTGGCGAGCCCGGTCGTCGCCATCGCCCTGGTGCTGTCCGCCGTCTTCCTCCCCACCGTGTTCATCCCCGGGATCACCGGCAGGCTTTATCAGCAGTTCGCGGTCACCATCGCCATTTCGGTGCTCCTCTCGGCGTTCAACGCCCTCACCCTCAGCCCCGCCCTGTGCTCGATCCTCCTCAAGCCGCGGAAGGAAACGCACGGCCCCGTGGGCCGGTTCTTCGGCTGGTTCAACCGCACCTTCAAGCGCTCCGTGGAAGGGTATGTCCGCGTCAGCCATTACCTCATTCGAAAGTTCCTGATCGGGCTCCTGATTCTCGCCGCGCTCACTTTGGGCATCGTCCTCCTGGGGAAAAAAATACCGGGCGGGTTCCTGCCCGAAGAGGACCAGGGATACCTCTATTCGGTCATTCAGCTCCCCAATGCCGCCTCCCTGGAAAGGACGGCGGAAGCAAGCCGGGCGGTCGAGCAGATTCTCGCGCAGACGCCCGGGGTGGCGGCGGTCACGACCGTGGTCGGGTTCAACCTCTTCAGCTACGTCCGGAACACGTTCAGCGCCTTCTTCTTCATTCGGCTGAAGCCGTGGGCCGAGCGCGGCAGCAACGAAACGGCGGCGGCCATCGAGGCCAGGCTTTCCCGGGCGCTCGGCGGACTCCCCCAGGGAATCGCCTTCTCCTTTCCGCCGCCGGCGATCCCGGGCGTCGGCACCTCGGGCGGCGTCACCTTCATCCTCGAGGACCGGAGCGGGAGGGATGTGCCCTTTCTGGCGGAGAACACCCGGAAATTCATTGCCGCGGCCCAGAAACGGCCCGAGCTCTCGAAAGTCGTCACCACCTTTCTCCCGGATGTGCCGCAGCTTTTCGTGGATGTCGACCGGGACAAGGTCCTGGCGGAGGGCATCGACCTGGGAGAGGTCTACGGGACGCTCCAGGCGTTCATGGGCGGAAAGTTCGTCAACTACTTCAACCGGTTCGGACGGCAATGGCAGGTGTACGTGGAAGCGGAGGACCAATATCGCAGCCAGCCGGAGCAGCTCGGCCAGTTCTACGTCCGCAACGCCTCGGGCGACGCCGTTCCCCTGGCGGCCTTCACCCGGGTGGAGCGGCGGATTGGCCCGGAGTTCACCATGCGCTACAACGAGTACCGCTCCGCCCAGATCAATGCGACCGCCGCCGCCGGCTACAGCACGGCGCAGGCCATGAGCGCCCTCGAGCAGGTCTTCCGGGAAACCATGCCTTCCGGTATGGGGTTCGATTACCTGGGGATGTCCTTTCAGGAGCAGCAGGCCCGGAAGGGCGTATCGCCCGTGGCCATCTTCGGCCTCTCCCTCGTCTTCGTGTTCCTCATCCTCGCCGGTCTGTACGAAAGCTGGTCGCTGCCGTTCAGCGTTCTTCTCGGCACGCCGATCGCGGTTTTCGGCGCCTTTGCCGCGCTCCTGCTCCGGGGGATGGTCTTCAACGTCTACGCCCAGATCGGGCTGATCGTGCTGCTCGGGCTGTCGGCCAAGAACGCCATCCTGATCGTGGAGTTCGCCAAGACCGAGCACGAGAAAGGCAAGGACCTGACCGACTCCGCCCTGTCGGGGGCCAGGCTGCGCCTCCGGCCGATCCTGATGACCTCCTTTGCGTTCATCTTCGGCAGCATTCCCCTCGCGATCGCGACCGGCTCAGGCGCGATCGCCCGCCAGATCATGGGAACGGACGTGATCGGCGGCATGCTCGCCGCAACCGGCATCGCCATCTTCATCATCAG
>JAJYKH010000052.1 GCA_021788685.1 Deltaproteobacteria bacterium
AGAAAAGCGGGCAGGGGGCTGGCAATTCCAAGGGGGCCGAAGGGGAGGGGGAATGAGCCTCCGCCCCGGATGCCTGATGGAGCTTTTTATCAGTTTATCACGGAAAGCTGAGCCGGTTTGTTATTTACCGCCCTTCGAGGGAGCGAGGGCCGTTCAGCCCCTTTCCCCCTTTTCCCCGTGCAGCGCCGCTCCCAGTGCCCCGACGATGTCGGGCGGCACCGGGGTTTGGATCGCAATCCCCAGCCGTGCTTCCAATTCTTTGCCGATGAAAGGATTTCTGGCGACGCCGCCCGAGAAGACCACTGCCCCGTTATGGCAGGCCCGGGTGAGCATGGCGGCGAGCCGATCGAGCACCGACAGGTGCACCGCCCGGGCGATGGCGGCCGGCGGGGTCCCCCGGTTCTTGAGCGAGATCACTTCCGACTCGGCAAAAACCGTGCACATGCTGGTGATGGTCACCCCGTCCTCGGCGGCCAGTGCCGCTTCCCCGAATTCCGCCAGGGAGTAGCCCAGAGAGGTGGCCATGATCTCCAGAAAGCGGCCGGTGCCGGCGGCGCACTTGTCGTTCATCCGGAAACTGGCCACCCCGCCGGCATCATTCAAGCTGATCACCTTGCAATCCTGGCCGCCCACATCGAGCACGGTCCGGCAGTCGGGATAGAAGCAGCGCGCCCCCAAGGCATGGGCCTTGATCTCGGTGATCACTTCGTGGGCGAAGTGCTCCCGGGCCAAGTGGCGGCCATAGCCGGTGGCCACCACCTTCTGGGGCCGGTAGCCCTCGACCATGGCGAGCGCCTGGGCGCGGGGATCGAAGCCGCTTTCCACGATCTGGAAATCGACTAGCCTGCCGTTCTCCAGTGCCGCCACTTTGATGGCCCGGGAGCCGAGGTCTATGCCGACGAACATGCTCACCCCCTGATCTGCTCGAGGAAGGCCTCGATCCTGGTCTGCAGCTGGCCCACGTCCTCGGGCGAGTAGTCCGATTCGATCGCGAGGTAGGGGATGCCCTTCTGCTCGCACGCTTCCCGGATGCGGATCTCCTCGATGTTGTACGTGTGACAGAACTGGAGCGAGTAGTGGATGATCCCCTGGGCGTTCGAGCTGCGGTATTCGGCGAGCACCTGCTCGATTCGTTCGTTGTTGGGGGTGAAGCAGGAGCAGTCGATCCGCATGTAGCGGTCGGTGAGGGCTTCGAGCTGCCGGTCGAGGCCGGAGACCTCCTCCTCGATCAGGTCCTTGAAATAGCGGGTGCCGATGCAGGACTCCTCGTTCACCACCACCGCCCCGGCCGCCTCCACCAAATTGTGCACCTTCCAGTTGGGCAGAGCCATGGGGGTGCCAGCGATCATCACCCGAGGCGCCCGCCCGGCGGTCACCCCTTCGCCGCGCCGTACCCGTTCTTCCAGCTCGTCGCAGAGCGCGTTCACTCGGCGAGCGAAGCGGACCGGCTCGTCGTAAAAGGCGATCTGCTCGATGAGCAGGCCGTCCCGGCCGTTGATCGGGGCGGGGTCAGCGGCCCGGAGAGCGGTCAGGCGTTGGAGGGCCCGGCGCTTGTCGTTGATGGTCCGGATCGCCCCGGCGAGATCGGATTCGGTGACCCTCTTCCTGCACACCGCCTCCACCCTGGCTTTGAAGTCCTGCACTTCCGCCAGCCACATGGCCTTATCCCGCAGTCCCTTCATCTGGGGGATTTCCATGACATGGGTGGGGACCAGCCGGTCGAGCAGCTCCCAGGTCTTCTTCTTGGCGTCGCAGGTGGTCTCGCCGTAGACGAAGTCCACCGTCTGGAAATAGGGGCAGATCCGGCCCGCCTTGAAGCCGTAGGCGGACTTCACCATGGGGCAGATGTTCCGGGGCAGGGTCTTTTCCGCATCGGGGATGGAACCTTGGGAGCCGCCGCAGAGGCCCACGCAGATGCCGCCGGCCGCCACCACGATCTCCTCAGGGACGTACACGCAGAAGGTGCCCACCACCGGCCGGCCCTCCTGCTTGGCGGCGAGCATCTCCTCGATCCGGCCACCGAAGATTTCCGCGATCACCCCGTCGAAATAGCGCATCGCCCGCGGCCGGTTCGGCTGGGCGAGGAACATCTTGCGGTAGACATCGCCCAGCATCTGCCGGGACTTGTCGAAACGGGCCACATCCATGTTGAGTCCTGCCCATAGCTCCGGGTAGGCCCGGACTTCAAAATTTTCGTCGTCCATATTTTCCTTTAACAAAAGCAGTTGGTATTCGAAAATTAACAGCCCGCAAAAAGTTGGTCACCCTGGCGCCAGAATGACCTCACTTTTCCTGGAGGAGCTGGCTGTAAGGCCAATTGTTCATGCCGCCCGCGAGGATGAAGAGCCTCTCCTCAGGCACCCCGCTTTCCTTCAGGTAGTCGTAGGTCCGCTTGGCGCCGCCTTTGCCCAGGGGGCAGACCACCACCACGTCCGCCGGCTTGGCCCGGTAGGCGGCGACCGCCTTGACCAGCCGCTGCCGCTCTGCTTCCGTTTCGGTGGGAAAGGCGTCGGTCTCGATGGCGCCCTTGAAATGGTGGGTGGCGAAATCCTTGGCCGGCTGGATATCGACGATCACCATCTCTTTGCCCGTTTGCAGCCACTGCTTCATGTCGGCGGGCTCCAGGTATTTGTATCCCCAGGCCAGGGCCGTGCCGCCGAGGACTAGAAATCCGATCAGGGTCATCGCCAATGTTCTCATCGCTTTCTCCTTATAAAGATTTTGATGTGATTCCGGCCCCCTGGTGGCGCCGTCAGGAGAGAGCATACGATAAAGATAACCGATTTCACAAATCGAAAATTTAAATAATTATAGATAAAAGGAATCGTCGCGCCCCTGAGGACGGCCGTGATCAGGGATTGGCGGGGGATGCGGCCCGGAGGTGCTGCAGGAAGGCGGAGCAGAGGGGAGAAAGCTCCCGCTGCCGGCGCTTGATGAGGAAGATGGGGCGGCGCAGCCGGATCCCTTCGAGCGCTACGGTAACGAGGGTGTTGCGTTCCACGTCCTCGGCGACCGCATGGCGGGAGAGAATGGAAACGCCGATTCGGGCCTTGATGCTCTGGCGCACCGCCTCGGTGCTTCCCATCTCCGCCACCACCGGCAGGCGGGAGAGGTCGGCGCCATGCTCTTCGAGGATCTGGCTCATCACCCTGCGGGTGCCCGAGAAGCGCTCCCGCATGATGAAGGGCTCCTGCAGCAGCTCGGGAAGCCGCACCTTACGGCGCTTGGCCCAGGGGTGCTCCGGGTGGACGGTGATGACCAGCTCGTCTTCGAACATTTCCTCCCATTCCAGGCCGGGCTCGTTCCACCGGGCGCCGATCACTCCCATCTCCAGCTCGCCGTTGAGCACCCCCTCGGCGGTGAGGCGGGAGTTGGCGATCCGCAGGGTGGTCTGGATGTCCGGGTAGCGGGCCTTGAAGGTGCCGATCAGGGCCGGCAGGATGTAGGTGCCGGGGATGGTGCTCGCCCCCAGGGTGAGGTGGCCGGCCAGGGTGCCGCTGAACTGCTGGAGTGCCTGAGTGGCCTCCTGCCGGAGCTGCAGAAGCTGGAGCGCGTAGCGATAGAGGATCTGGCCGGCCGGCGTGGGGAGAACCTCTCGGCCCAGCCGGTCCACCAGCTTTTGCCCCACCATCTCTTCCAGGCTGCGGAGGTGCTCGCTCACCGTGGGCTGGGAGAGATAGACCGCCTCGGCGGCCTTGGTGAAGCTCTTGAGCTCCACCACCCGGCAGAAGACCTCTAAACGGTGCAAATCCATGATGTTCTAACCGTGCTCATGTCGATGGATAGTCCGAAGCGGCAGGTCCAAGGGGTTGATCCATGCCATTGCTGCCGCGGTAAAAAGACGGTTGGACCGGGAGGCGCCGCATCCATTTGTGCGGAGCGCTAAACGGCATAGCCACGCCGTATGCAGGCCTGCATTATACCTCAAACCCCGGTAAATGCAGTAAAAAAGGCTCCGAAGGGGGGAAGAAGAAGGAGAAATTTACCGCCGCTCCCCGCAGCCGCACTTCTGGTCAGATGAGCGGCCTTCCGGAGTCCCCGCAGGCGGCCCGCTGCAGCCGTTGCACCTGCAGCCGCCCCCGGTCTTTCCCCGTGCCTGCCGGAGGAATTTCCGGCCGAGATACAAGGCGCAGAGGAGAACGACCGCCACGATAATCATGTTCTGCCACATGACCCCTTTTCCTCCCTTGATGAGGACCTTCTTTTCGTCTGTCCAAGCGGAGCGGAAGCCGGCTTGCCGGCCGATCCGGCCCAGAAGCTCATCTCAGCCGAATGCCCGCCAGCACGGCATTCTCCAGGGTAGGATCTGTCCCAGGATCGAGAATGTACTGAATGTCCGGCTGCTGGCCCAGCCAAGGGCGGAGCTCGGTCGGTAGGTCAGCTTCGTGCAGTGGTTTCCGAAGAACGTTCTCTCTCATCTTCTCGGTGCCGGGGCGAGCCCTCGGCCGCTCCGGCGGGATGGCGGTCAGGAGGAGAGTCAAACCCAGGGCGCTCCCTCCCTTGGCAAGAGTGATCGATCGGCTCATCAGCCTTTTTGGGGGCCCGTTTTAAGTGCGTAGCGGGGCGGGAGGAGGATAACCGTTCATGATTTTCACCCGGCCCAGACAAGCGAGCCGAGCTGGTAGACCGCCGTCGCCAGGGTGAAGGCGAAGAGGGTATTGAAGGCGATGGAGAAGAGCCCCCATTTCCAGGAGCCCGTTTCGCGTACAATGCAGACCACGGTCACGAAACAGGGGGAGTAGAACATGATGAAGACCATGGCCGCGAGGCCCATGAGCGGTGTCCAGCTCCGGGCCAGGGTCGTGGCCAGGGGGGTGCTTTCCTCCGGATCCACGTTGCCGAGCGAGTAGGCGGTGCCCAGGGTGGAGACCACCACCTCTTTGGCGGCAAATCCCCCCACCAGGGCGATGTTGGTGCGCCAGTCGAAGCCGGCGAGCCGGCTCACCTTCTCGAGGGCGGTGCCGATCCGGCCGGCGATCGAGAGGCGGAGAGCCTGCTGGGCCTGGGCGGCATCGATGGCCAGGAGCTGTTGTTTCAGCTCCCTGGCCGCCGGGGAGAGCTCGCCGGCCCCGGTCTCCACCTGGGCCGGCGCCCCGGCCGGGGCGCCGGCGCGCGCCGTTTCCCGCTGGGCAGCGAACCGCGCCTGCTCGGCGGCGGGCAGGCCGGGGAAGGTCATCATCGCCCACAGGAGGATGGAAATCCCCAGGATGACGGTGCCCGCCTTCCTGACGTACTGCCAGGTGCGCTCCCAGGTGTGGATGGCGAGCCCTTTGAAGGTGGGAAGGCGGTACGGCGGCAGCTCCATGACAAAGGGGGTGGAGGCCCCCCGGAGGATGGTGGAGCGCAGCAGCTTGGCCACGAGGAGCGATACCGTCCAGGCGAGGAGGGTGAGCCCGAGCATGACCTGCGCCTCGTGGGCGGCGAAGAAGGCGGCGGTGAGAAGGGCCATCACCGGCAGCTTGGCCCCGCAGTTCATCATGGGCACCGTGAGGAGGGTGGCCATCCGTTCCTTGGGCGATTTGAGGGTGCGGGTAGCCATCACCCCGGGCACCGCGCAGCCGCCGGCGATGCCGCCCGAGACAATGTAGGCCATCACCGAGTTGCCGTGCAGGCCGAAAATCCGGAAGACCCGGTCCATCATGAAGGCCACCCGGGCGAGGTAGCCGGAGTCTTCCAGGACCGCGATCCCCAGGAACATGAACATGATGATCGGCACGAAGCCGAGCACCCCGCCCACGCCGTGGATGACCCCGGCGACCAGCAGCGACTTGACCGGCCCGGCGGGCAAAAGGGTGTCCGCGGCGTTCCCCAGCCAGCCGAAGAGGCTTTCAAACCAGCCCACCGGCACCTTGCTGTAAGTGAAGGTGAGATGGTAGAGGATGAAGAGGATGGCCAGCATAATGAGCGGCCCCAAGAACCGGTTGGTGACCACCTTGTCGATCCGGTCCGAAAGGTAGAGGCGGTCGGCATCGTAGTGGTGGCTGATCACCCCCTGCCGGAGGATGGATTTGATGTATCCGTACCGGTGGTCGGCGATCAGGGCCTCCGGATGGGTGGCGATGGTCTGTTCCAGGTGGGCGGCCAGCTTGCGGGCGGCATCTTCGAGCCGGCCAGCCAGGGCGGAATCGGCCTGCCGCCCCCTGGCCATGACCTCCGCGTCGCCTTCCAGGTACTTGAGGGCGGTCCACCGGGCCGGGTACAGGCTGGTGAGGAAACCGGCTTCTTCGATTTCAGGGACCATCGCGAGCAGGACCGCATCGATGTCCTCGCCGTAGGAGAGGTCCCACGGCCGCCAGCCGCCGCCTGCCCGTGCCCTTTCGATAACCGCCTGCGAGAGCTCGGCCTTCCCCTGCCCGGAGCGGGCGATGATCGGCACCACCGGCACTCCGATTAGGGCGGAGAGCCGGGCCGGGTCGATCTCGATCCCCCGGTCGCGGGCGACGTCCATCATGTTGAGGGCGATCACCATGGGCGCCCCCATTTCCAGGAACTGGCAGGTGAGATAGAGGTTCCGCTCCAGGTTCGCGGCATCGGCGATGTTCACCACCACCTCGGGGCGCTCGTTGAGCAGATAGTCGCGGGCCACCACCTCTTCCACCGAGTAGGCGGAAAGGGAGTAGGTGCCCGGCAGGTCCACCACGTGGACCTGGGTGGACCCATGCTGGTAGGAGCCTTCCTTCTTCTCCACCGTCACCCCGGGGTAGTTGCCCACGTGCTGGCGGGCGCCGGTGAGGGTGTTGAACAGGGTGGTCTTGCCGGCGTTGGGATTGCCTGCCAAAGCCACCGTGATCCGGGCACCCTCGGCGGGAGTCAGGGGCAGGATGCGCCCGGAAGCGGGGGCCGTCTCTGCCGATTGCCTGCTCATGCGCCGGCCCCTCCCGCTCCATCCACCTCCACCTCGATGTGGTCTGCTTCGTTGTTGCGCAGGGCCAGGGTGCCACCCATGACCCGCAGGGCCACCGGGTCGTAAAGGGGGGCCCGGCCCTGCACGGTGATGCGGGTGCCCGGCACCAGCCCCATTTCCCGAATGCGGCGGCCCATGTCCCCCCCCACCTTAATGGCGGCGATGGTGCCGGTCTGGTTTTTTTTCATCAGCCGTAAATTGACGCGTGGCATGGCTTTCTTCTCTCCAAAATATATCCTCCGCCCGCAACCGATGACGGCGTAAGGCGGCGGAGGCTGAAATCGTCCCTTTCCTATCGGTTTATAAAAATCGGCTCGGAGATTGTCAACAGGTTATTGGGGTTTCTCAATAAAATTAGCCAAACCTAACAAAGCTGGAAAAAGAGGAGGGCAAGGCGAGGCGGCAACCTGATGTTTAGGTGGATTGATTGCGAGATCAAGCCTTGCGCGGAAGGCCGAATAAATGAAAAGCGGTGGGGATTTTGGCTATAATAGAGTTGCTGAACCCTTCGAATTGGATTATAGAAGGGGCTTCATTACGCGCCCGTAGCTCAGCTGGATAGAGTGCCGGACTACGAATCCGTAGGTCGTAGGTTCGAATCCTACCGGGCGCACCAGTAAAATCAAGGGGTTAGCCAAATGAGGCCGACCCCTTTTTTGTTCCTGAAGACTTTTGTCCAACTATTGTCCAACCTTTTTGGCGATAGGCTGTGGCTCGATTGGAGGAGCGGATTTTCCCCTGGCCATGGGCACTCACGGGCATATCGCGGTTGGCTCTGCCAGCGGAATTTCAAGGCGGGTGTCTTCTCTTGATTTTTCTCTTGATTTTATTTTCCTTCATATTATCCTATCCACATCACCTCACTCGTTCACCGACGTGAGCGAGACCCCTCTGGGGCTTAAGGGCGGCAATTCAAAGCCACCTTTTAACGAGGCTGGTTCGGCACCGGGAGGAGCCGCCAGTCGGCACACCCAATGACTGGGTGCTCGTTTCGTATAGAGACGCACCCTCAGAAGCTCGCCCAAAAGGCGTCTAGAAAAAATTTCCCTCAATCCAAACCCTTCATCCCGCTTCAATAGACTTTTTTCACACCCTCGCCTATTCCGGTCTTTCTCCGGCATACAGATTTCCTTTTTCCCAAACCCGCGCACCAGGTTCCAAAGGATGGGTTTTCGCTCTCGGTCTATGGCCGGCGGAAGCCATGCCTTTTTTCCTCCCGTAAACCGCGACCAAACAACCGAGGAGGAAAAAATGGAAACCAACCTCAGAGAGATCTTGCAGGAACTCCCCCCGATAATCGCTCGCCAGCGCATCGAAGATCATCTAGGCGGGATCATTAGCGCTAGGTATCTGGCCAACTTGGACTGCCTTGGCAAAGGCCCCCAGAAGGTCCGCATTGGGCGAAAGGTGGCCTATCTGCGGGAGGACCTGATCAGCTGGCTCGAAAGGAGAATGAAGCAGGAGGAAATATAGCCTGTGCTCAACCGGCCCAGGAGCCTGAGAAGATTCCAGGCTCCTGGGCTAAAAAAAAGGAGGGAGACTTGCCTAATCGTTATTGAGCTGTATCTCGAAGATAATCTCGTCAGTTAACATCAGATTCTGTAAAACAGAACTTCCTGGGACCGGTGCGTCCGCTGAGAAATCGAAATTCCGGTTCTCTTCCCTTTATCAGGCAGTTCTTGGGGTGCATACTTAAATTTTTCCGCAATTCCTATTCTGGCCACAGAGATCCTGTAGCTCCTCCACCAGCAGATTAACCTCTTCAAATGTCGTCTCACACGAAGCGGAGAATCGAATCAAAGAAGAAGCCTCCTCATAGCTATATCCCATCTGGGCTGCCGTCCGTGACGGCTCGATACTTTGAGCTGAGCATGAGGACCCCTTGCTGACGGCAATGCCTTTGGCGACCAACGCGAGCACTAAATCGTCGGCGTCGTTCCATGGTATCCCGAAGAAGCTGGTGTTCGGAAGTCTTGGTGACTGTTTTCCCAGGATGAGTGCACCTGGGAAAACTGAGCTGATATGCGCCTCGAAATGATCCCTGATGGCCCGAACGGCCTCGTGATGTCTTTTCTGAAAAAGTTCACAGCATCTATTGGCAGCAGCACCGATTCCTGCAATCGCGGGTGTATTTATGGTGCCGGAACGGAGATCGTTCTGCTGACCTCCACCCCGGATCAGCGGCTCAATAAGCACTCCGTTTCGAATGATCAATCCGCCGATACCCTTCGGGCCGTGAAATTTGTGACCAGAAAAGGAGACCAGGTCTACTTCGTTGAGATCATCAGAAAACGAAATCGGCATCTTTCCGAGTGCCTGTGTTGCATCCGTATGAATGAGGCATTCTGGTGAGCACTCCCGGATTATTGCCGCAGCCTCACTCAGGGGTTGAATGACGCCAGTTTCGTTGTGCGCAAGCATCAGGGACACAAACCGAAGATTCGGGTCAACGAGTTCCTTGAGCTCATCAAGGTCGAGGACTCCCTCTCTCGTTATGCGGACCCAAAGGACGGGCAGCCTTTGCTCTTGAAAATGCTCAAGGGTCTCCCGCACGGACGGGTGCTCTATTTGTGAACTCAGCACCCACCCGTCGCCTGCAGCTCTTCTTGCGCCTTCTGTAATAGCCCATACGTTGGATTCGGTAGCGCCTGAAGTGAAAACCACTTCATCTTCGGAGCCAACCCCGCTCAGCATTCGAATCGCTGCTTTCGCTGACTCAACAGTCCCGTCCAACCCGTCGGCCTGTCCATATGCCGAAGATGCATTCCAAAAGCGGGAGGTCATGAACCTCGTTATGATCTTCACCACTTCCGGAAATGGTTTTGTGGTTGCGTTGTTATCCAAGTAAATCATATTTTGACTAGCGGTTCTGCGATGTTCATTCCTGTAAATTGCGCGTTGATCGTCTCAGCTAGCTCTCTCATCTCCTCCGTATCTATGAAGGGCACTTGGCAGTAAACCGAGTAGGGGTAGTCGGCAGTCTTTGCCATCATATGGCCGTGCTTCAGCAGGTTCTCGGCCCCTTCCTCCTCTATGGCTATCTTGGAAGTACCCTTGTCTGCTACCTTCAAAGCTAGGCGATTGGCCAGGTTGCTGCGCGTCTGCATGGGGAAGTCGCGATTATCAGGACGCTGGTCGGCAAGAACCAGGAAGATGCCGGCAGCTCGAGCCTTCTTTGCCAGGGTGTTGATGGGTGGCTCGATAGCTTTTCGAAAGTCATCATCTTGCACCCAGATTCCGAATTCATCGAAGATGAGCCAACGGATCGGGAGCTTGTTGCCCGTCTTCCTACGATAGCTCTTCAAGTTATCCACGGCGTGCTTCTTGAAGAGCGCGTATCTTTCATCCATCTCCTCATTAATATTTTGCAGCAGTTCCAAGGCGACATTCGGGTCGTCGACCAGCTTGCTCCCTTCGTGATCGAGAACATGGGGCAAGGGATAAAGGCAATTGAAATCCAGTCCACCTTTGGCATCGATCAAAGTCAATTGAACTTCGTCAGGTCCCTGCGCCAAACAAATAGCGGCTACCATGTTTCGAAGTAGAACGGATTTGCCGCTTCCCGTTGCGCCGGCGACCAACGAATGGGGCTGTTCGAAAGGTTTCAAGTATACGAGTGAATTATCGTCTTCCCGAACGGCTACGGGAATATCATGAGCAACAGCCTTGCCCTCATCAATCTCTGATAGATAACGTAGTAACATCTCTGTGGAATGCAGTACCGCTCGGGGGGATCGACGGATAGCAACTGAAATCCGGCCGACTTCACCGACTACAGAAAGAATATCTACACCGTCTGTGGTTCTAATTTCTGAGCGGTATTTATTTATGATCGATTCCGTGACATCGGAAGAGCCCTTGACCTTGAAAATCAAAGAATTGGGAGAGAGGATCGGATCGCAGTCCAAGTGGAAAGGCATGCCACGGCTGATAAAGGCCGAACGGGTCTTCTCAGCCATTTCTTTTGCCCAAACCACCGCCTCCGACGAACTGTTCTCCAAAACAGCGGCCTTGGAGGATAAAAACTCCCAGACAAGTCCATTATTTGGTCGCTTCTTGGACACCGTTGTTTCTGTATCAGAGAGATCACTCTCAGCAATGCCCTCTTTCTTGCTGCTGGATAGATCGGGCTGCGCCGGTGAAATCATCGCCTGAGGCTCAGGTTCAGTGGTATCGATGATCGTCGGCGGTAAATCCTTGTTACTCGCATCGTCTACAGGCTTTTTCTGGAAAATAAGGCTTGCCGGCTCAACCTTCGGAATCTGCCCCGCAGTAGGCTTCACTCCCTCGATTTCCTTTGGCGCTGCGTTCCCCTGGAGTCGAAGTTGGTGAACTTTGGCCGGGGCCTCTTCGGAAGCTCCGGCGTAAATGCGCAGCAGCTGGGCAAGGGTTTGATGATCAAATACTTCCTGATAGCTTTCGGTCCCGTCAGCCCGCCGGCACATTGTGAACTCTTGCCTTTGAGAAAGGTGGCTCTTCGGCCCGTGACAAAAAATGTGCGAGTATCCGCGAACCTTAATTGAGCAGTTGCCGGCCCGAATAGCTGCCTTCCATTCCTCAGCGCCCAAAAATTGCTGCGACCGAAGATTATTGGCCAGAAGCTCGGAGAGCCGAGCCAGGATCAGAGCGCCGTCCAGTGTGGCCAGACTTGGATTGGTTGACCGATGCAACTGCTTTACGGTATCGACCAGCTGTCTTTCCGATTTCTTCTTTGAGTCGGCAAGCGCCGCATAGTCGACGAATTTCGCCTCGGAAACAAGTACTTCCAGATGCCGATTACCGTCTGCGTCGACGACAGGGGTGAGTGAAAGGATGTCGGCAACCCCTGTCTCGGGCCTCTTCCCAAGCCAACGTGCATAGTCATCGAGCATGCACCAGGCATGTCCAATTCCGGCGCCTGCAATCTGTTGCTCCAGAATGAACTTGCTCAAAACGCAGCCTATCAGCTCATGGGTGTTACGCAACCGGCGGGCCGCCTTTAGTACCAATCCTCCAGAGAGCTGATTGGCGTCAGTCACCATCTTTTGAACAATCGACATCACGAGTGGATCGGCAGCCGTGACATCCAGGAGATCCGCAACCTTTTCTCTCAGAGATGCTTCCAGAAAGGCATTGGAATCCGTTGAAGAAATCACCAGATTGCGCCCATGGGTTGCGTTCTGCTCATAGCGGATAACTCTGACGCCCTGCTCCTCCAGGAGCCTTCGGTCCAAAAGTTCATCATAATTCGCTACCCAAGCGCCGATGCGATGAGTATCCGCAAATATATTGCCCAGATCTTCCTCGGTGAAATCGATCTTGCGTGCAAGGATGTGACATTGGCCATTCTGCCAGGTATCGGCAGCTTCGTTCTTGAACAATGCTGCGACTGCAAGCAGGTACTCCCATCCTGCCGAAGGCTGTGCAGGGCATGTCAGGTAAAGCCTTGATACATCACTTGCCGCAGCCACCGGCTCCCGGCGACCCCATTGATGAGGCATGATGGATTCGGCAGGCAGAACAGATCGTGGGATTCGATGCCAGTCGAGATC
>JAJYKH010000053.1 GCA_021788685.1 Deltaproteobacteria bacterium
GATCTTGAGCAGCAGCCGCCCGCGGGGCAGCAGCCCGGCCAGACCGGAGGCCAGCAGCCCGGCGGCGAGCAGAAATAAGGGGTTGGGGTTCCTGCTCCTTGGGCAGGGGGAAGGCATGGACAGGTTTCTTTGCCGAGCCGGCTTGTGCATCCCCCTGTTGCTCGCCTGCAGGCAGGAAGGCCAGGGTGGAAGGCGGCATTTCCTGCCACGCCAAGGCCCGGGCGAACGATTGTCTCTTCACGGCAAGCATTTTTCCGCCATGAACGGATGAGGACCACGAATGCAGGATGAAGAAGACGGACGCGACCGTCCGTCTTCTCATTCTGCATTTCCCAATCGCTCTCGCGGAGACGACCATGCGGACCCGATCCGCGCGCCGGGGGCCGCTCTTCGTTGCCGGCGCGCCCTCCAGGAGCGGCCGGGTCACCGTCGGCCCCACGGCGGTGGCCGAAACGGAGAAGCTGCTCCCCGGCCGCCCGGGCCAGCCGAAGGGTGCGGCCTCGGGGCCGGGGCGGCCCGCTTCCGGCCAGGACGGCCCCACCATCTTCGCGGACGAGCGGGTGGTGCCTTCCTCCGCCTGTGGCGACGGTTGACTCGGGCGTGTACCAGCGGCTCGGCGATTACGGCATTATCGGCAACTCCCGCACCGCCGCCCTGGTGGGGCGGAACGGCAGCATCGACTGGCTGTGCCTGCCCCATCTCGACTCACCCAGCGTTTTCGCCGCCATTCTCGATGACCGGCGCGGCGGCCGGTTCGCCCTCACCCCTGAGGAGGAGTGGGACGCGACGGCCGCTTACCGCCCCGGCACCAACGTCCTCGCCACCACCTTCCGCATCCGGCACGGCCAGGCCCAGCTCACCGACTTCATGCCGGTGTCCGCCGGCGAGGCGCGGCAAAACCGGGAAGGCCAGGAGATCTACCGCCGGCTGGAGGTGGTGGCCGGGGAGGTCGCCTTCCGGCTCCGGTTCGAGCCCCGCTTCGACTATGCCCGGGCCGAGACGCTCCTGAGCCGGGAGGGGGACATCATCGTGGCCGCCGCCGGCCGGGAGCGGCTCACCCTGGCGGCGAGCGCCCCGGGACTGGCCGTCGAGGGGAACGTTGCCGTGGCCCGCTGGACCCTCAAGGAGGGGGAGCGGGTGTGGCTCCGCCTCGGTTACGGCACGGGCGAGGGGGGAGTCGATTCCGGCTGGGCGGAGGCGATGCTGGCCGAGACCGAGGCGTGGTGGCGGGAATGGCTCGCCAGCAACGAGACCGGCCAGGACCTCGACCTGGGGCCGTTCGCCCATCTGGTCGAGCGCTCCGCCCTGGTGCTGAAGCTCCTTGCCCTTTCCCCAAGTGGGGCGATTGCCGCCGCCCCCACCACCTCCCTTCCCGAAGCGATCGGCGGGGTGCGGAACTGGGACTATCGTTTCTCCTGGGTGCGGGACTCGGCGCTCACCGTGGAGGCCCTGTTCCACATCGGCCACCTCTCCGAGATGGACGCCTACCTCCGCTGGCTGGAGGGGGTCCTCCGGGAGCCCGGGGCCGCCCTCCAGGTCCTCTACGGCCTGCGGGGGGAGCGGGAAACCCCCGAGCAGGAGCTTTCCCACCTGGAGGGGTACAAGGGGTCCGCCCCGGTCCGCATCGGCAACGGGGCCCAGGAGCAGAAGCAGCTCGACATCTACGGCGAGGTCCTGGACGCCGCTTTCCGGCTTTCCAACTACGTGGGCAAGATCGATGCGGCGATCTGGCCCTTCTTCCGCCGCCTCTGCAACCGGGTCCTCGAAGAGTGGCAGGAGCCGGATTCGGGGATCTGGGAGGTGCGGGGCGGCCCCCGCCACTTCGTCCATTCCAAGGTCATGTGCTGGGTGGCCCTGGACCGGGGGCTCACCATCGCCCGCCGCTACGGCTTCCCCGCGGAGACGGCGGCCTGGACCGAGGCCCGGGAGCGCATCCGCGGGTGGGTGCTCACCAGGGGCTGGCACGAGGGGAAGCAGGCATTCGTCCAGCACGAGGGGAGCGAGGCCCTGGACGCCAGCGCCCTCCTCATGCCGTTCTATGGGTTTCTCGCCCATGACGATCCCCGGATGGTATCCACCGTGGCGGCCATTGAGAGGGAGCTGGTGGCGGCGGGCTTTGTCTACCGCTACCGGGCGCCGGACGGGCTGCCGGGCGGGGAAGGGGTGTTCCTGGCCTGCACCTTCTGGCTGGTGGACAACCTCATCGGCCAAGGCCGCCTGGAGGAGGCGCGCACCATGCTCCTCCGGCTGGAGGCGGCCGCCAACCACCTGGGCCTCTTCGCCGAGGAGCACGATCCCTTCTGGCGGGAGCCCCTGGGCAACTTTCCCCAGGCCTTCACCCACATCGGCTACATCAACAGCGCCGTTTCGCTCTGTCTGGAGCTGGCCGCCCGGGAAAAGCGGCCCCGGGAGATCACGCTTCCGGGCCGGATGGAGCAGCGGCTGCTCGTCACCCGCACCTACGTGCTGAACGAGGGCGAGCCGCCCGCCCGGCGCTCTTCGGCGGAGATCGCCGGGGAGCTGAAGGGGCTGATGAACGTCCTCCGGGGGGGATTCTTCCGGGCGGCGGCAGGGCGGGTCGCCTACGAGGAGATGGCCGGTTCCCGGGCCTATCGCGAATACGCCGTCTGCAGCCGGCTGCTGCGGGACTTCGACCTGCGGCGGCTGAGAAGCAGCCAGGAGCGCCTCGCCTTCTGGATCAACCTTTACAACGTCCTGGTCATCCACGGGGTGATCGAGCTGGGGGTGCGGGACTCGGTCCGGGAGGTGGGCCGGTTCTTCCGGCGCATCCGCTACCGGATCGGCGGCCAGCTCTTCAGCGCCGACGACATCGAGCACGGCATCCTGCGGGGCAACCAGCGGCTGCCCAACTCGCCCTGCCGGCCCTTCGGCCTGAACGACCCCCGCCGGCGGTACCGGATCAAGCGGCTCGATCCCCGCATCCATTTCGCCCTGGTGTGCGCCTCCTCGTCCTGTCCGCCCATCGAGATCTACGGGGCGGAGAACCTGGACGAGGAGCTGGCCGTTTCCGGCCGCACCTTTCTCAACGCGGGGGGCCTCCGGCTCGACCGGGACCGGCGCACGGTCTATCTTTCACGAATCTTCCACTGGTATGGAAACGACTTCGGGGCCAGCCGGTCCGCCAGACTGCGGTTCGTGGCGCCTTACCTTTACCGGGAGGAGGAGCGGCAGTACCTGGAGGAGCACGCCGGGGAGCTGCGGATCAGGTATCTGCCGTATGACTGGAGGCTGAATAGGTTTCAAGGCTGAAGAGTGAAGGTTAAAGGCAGAAAGCCCAAGATAACGGGAGGCCTTCGCTGGAATGGGCGTTTTTGGTTTCCCTTCAGCCTTCGGACTTCAGTCTATTTTCCAGCTTTTCCTCATGTCGGCCAGGGCCTCGTGGTTGGTGAGGTCGAGATGGATGGGGGTGACGGAGATGTGCCGGTCGATGAGGACCGCGGTGGAGTCGGTGTCCGGGTCCCGGTCCCAGGAAGGGGTGCCGCCGCCGATCCAGTAGTGCTTGCGGCCCCAGGGATCGAAGGTCTCCTTGATAGCGTTCTCGTAGACCCGGTGCCCCTGGCGGGTGAAGCGGACGCCCACGAGGCGGGCGGGGGGGAGGTTGGGGACGTTGACGTTGAGCAGGGTGTCCCGGGGGAGGCCCCGTTCCCAAATGGCCGTGGCCAGGCGGGCGGCGAATGCGGCCGCGGTCTCGAAGAGGAAGGGGGGCTCGCCCACCAGGGAAACCGCCAGGGAGGGCGCCCCGAGCATGGTGCCCTCGATGGCGGCGGACACCGTGCCCGAGTAGCTGACGTCGTCCCCCAGGTTGCCGCCCGGGTTGATTCCCGAAATGACCAGCCCCGGCTTTTCGGGGAGAATCTTTTCGATCCCGATGGAGACGCAGTCGGTGGGGGTGCCGTCCATGGTGTAGACGTCCTCTTCGAGCTGCCGCACCCGCAGGGGCCGGTCGAAGGTGAGGGAATGGCTGGCCCCGGAGTTGTCCCGCTCGGGGGCGATGATCACCGGCCGCCCCACCTCCTGCATGGCCTTGGCCAGCAGGCGGATGCCCGGCGCGTGCACGCCGTCGTCGTTGGTGACGAGGATCAGGGGCTTGGCCGGCACGTCATCCTCCCTGGCCCTTCCCGTGTTGGAGGGCCTGTTTCGGAAGTGCTACAATTCAATTATGAGCAGATTTCACCAGGAAGAGCACGGCCCGGAGCTGTTAAAGCTTTTCCTTTGCCCTTCGTGGTGAAGCGTTCTTGCGCGAAGTATCGGCGTGAACCGATCCTGCGGCAAGGGCAAGGGGCCTCCGGTTCCCGGCTCCGCTACTTTACCCCAATCCGGGGACCCTGGGGAGAAGATTTGCCTGAATCCGTGACGACTTCAGGGATTTGCACCCTGTCCCGGAATGATTACCGTTTTCGTAAACGGCTGTGCTGCCGCAGATGAAATCATACTTTGGGGATGAATGGCTAAACGCGATTATTACGATGTCCTGGGGGTCGCCAAGACGGCCTCCGAGCAGGAGATCAAGAAGGCCTACCGGAAGCTCGCCCGCAAGTACCATCCTGACGTCAACCCGGGGGACAAGGCCGCGGAGGAGAAGTTCAAGGAGATCCAGGAGGCCTACTCGGTTCTCGGCACCAAGGAGAAGCGGGAGAAGTACGACCAGTTCGGCCACCTGGCCTTCGAGCCCGGGTTCGAGGAGCAGCGGGCCCGGGCCGGGGCGGGCGCCGGGGGGGCCCAGGGGTTCGGCCCGGGCGGTTTCTCCACCCGGGATTTCAGCGGCTTCGGAGGCGGAGGCGCCGGTTACGAGGATTTCGGCGATCTCTTCGGCTCCATGTTCGGAGGAGCGCGGGCCGGGTCCCGCGCCCGGCCGGCGGGACCGCTTCCCGGCGAGGACCTGGAATACGCCCTCGATGTGGACTTTCTTACCGCCGCCCGCGGGGGCACCGTGCAGCTCTCGTTCCAGCGGGAGGCCGCCTGCGACGTGTGCGGGGGCACCGGGGAAGCACCCGGCGCCACCCCCCAGACCTGCCCCCAGTGCGGGGGCACCGGCACAGCGAACGTGGCCCGGGGGCCGATCCGCCTCGCCCAGACCTGCCCCCGCTGCCGCGGGACCGGCAAGGTGATCGTCGATCCCTGCCGGAGCTGCATGGGGACGGGGGTGGTGCGGAAGGCCGAGCGCATCCAGGTGCGCATCCCCGAGGGGATCGACACCGGCTCCCGGATCCGCCTGGCCGGCAAGGGCGGGCCCGGGCTCCGCGGCGGCCCGGCCGCCGACCTCTACATCGTGGTCAACGTGGCCCCCCACCCCTATTTCCGGCGGGAAGGCGACGACATCTCCCTCGACGTGCCCGTCAGCCTCACCGAGGCCGCCCTGGGGACCAAGGTGGTGATCCCCACCATCAACGGCAAAACCAAGCTGACCATCCCGCCCGGCATCCGCTCGGGGCAGAAGCTGCGTCTGGCCGGCAAGGGGGTCAAGCACGTGAAGGGGACCGGGCACGGGGACCAGTACGCGGTGATCGGCATCGTCCCGCCCCGGAAGCTCGAAGGCCGGGCGCGGGAGCTGATGGAGGAGCTCGCCCGGCTGGAGACCTATGATCCCCGGGCGGGGAAGTGGTAGAAGGCCGGTTGGAGGTTTGAGGTTTGAGGTTGGAGGCAAAGTCTTTTAAGCCGTTGCCTCAAGCGAAGCGCTCCTCCAACCTCCAATCGCGCAGCGCTCCTGATACTGGAAATGACCTATGGTTGAGGAGAAACAGTACTACACCATCCGAGAAGTGACCCGCATCTTCGGGGTGAGCGAGCGCATCATCTACCGCATCGAAGAGGAGGGGCTCGTCCGGGCCAGCCGGGATGAAGGCAGCCGCAGGCGCTTCACCCCCGAGGACCTGGAGCAGATCCGGCTCATCGTCGAGCTGTCCCGGGAGCTGGGGGTGAACTGGGCCGGCATCGAGGTCATCCTCCACATGCGGGAGCGGATGCTCGCCCTCCAGCGGGAGATGCGGGAAATCTTCGACCAGCTGCCCCGGGAGATGAAGGACTCGCCCGCCGGGCGCGCCTGGGAGCTCCACCGGCAGTCCCTGCCGAAAATGGACATCATCCGCATCCTGGAAGAGAGCTCGGAAGAGGAATAGCAGCGCCCCCGCCGGGGGCAGAGCTTTTCCCCCTTCATCGAAAGGGGCCACCATCGAGCGCAAGGCGCGAGGGAGCCTGGAAAGTACCCAGAAACGGGTATAAACTCGCGTACGTCCGTACGTGAGCATTTCCAGGCGACTGAGCAACGCAGCAATCTGGCGAAAAGACCGTTTCCGGATAGAAACCAGCCCAGCGGAGCACCCATGTACCTGTCCCGGCGCACGCTCAACGGCCGTCTCCATTATTTCATCAGCCGCTCGGTCAAGGACGGCCGGTGGTGGCGGAGCGAAGACCTGCTCCACCTGGGCACCGATCCGGCCCGCTACATCGTCCTGACCGGCCGCGATTCCTTCTACATCGACGAGCGGATCGAAAAAAAACTGAAGGAAGCCGGGGTGGAGACCGGCCGCGGGGAGCCGGAGCAGCTGTTCCTTCCCTTCCTGCCGAAAGGGGTGCGGGAAGCCTACGAGCAGATCCACTTCCGCAACCACTACCGGGGGCGGACCAGGCTGAGCTACTACGAGGAGAAGCGGCTGGAGGAGCAGATCAGCCTGTTCGACCGCCGGCGGCTCTACTTCCTCAAAACCGGCCGGCTGGACCTTTCCCGGGTGGGCACCCTGCCGATCCGCTACTTCAAGCAGCTGGCGGACAAGTCGCGGGACGAGCTGGAGCAGTTCTTCCTGACCGAGGAGGCGCAGCTCGACCCGGGCGAGTACAAGCAGTACGTTTTCGCCATCTTGAACCTTCAGAGCTGTTTCGCGCGCCGGGAGGCGAGGAACATGCCCCAGTACCTCGACCAGGAGCGGCTGGAGCGGGTCTTCCTGGATGAGCTGTGCTACGTGAACGGGAGCGACTGGTTCCGGATGGGCAGGGAGCGGATATGGTTTCTCGATCCCTACCTCACCCGCTACGTCATCATGTTCTTCGACTATGGCTGGGCGCGGGAAAGCTTCTGGGAGGAGTACATCCGCCGGTTCATGGACAGCCACCGGCAGTACCGGCCGCCTTCCCCCGCATCCAGGCTTTCAGAGGAAGAGGCCGGGGAGCTCTTCGGGATGGGCCGCGAGGAGCTGCGCCAGCTTTCCCGCAAGCAGCTGGTCGGCCTTTATCGCAAGCGGGCCAAGGAGCTGCATCCCGACAAGGGCGGCGACCACGACAAGTTCATCCACCTGACCCACGCCTACGAATCGCTCCTGCGGGAGCAGAGGCCCAAGAAGGGGTCGCGAGGCTGAGGTAAGCGGTCACAGGCACCGAATCTGCTTTGTCAGCGGCCTGTTCGCGTACCCAAGTACAGCTCACAGCCGTTTTCGTGCATCCCCGGCACCTGTGTGATCTGTTACAGGCTGATGGCCGGCTTTCCACCTGCCGCCCGGCCGCCGGCAGAGAGCCGCGGCCGGGCGGCAGGTGGACCGCGGGGAGAATCGCCAGCGGAAGAATGTACACCAGGGCAGCCGTGTGCTACTATGGTGCCATTCTCATTCAAGATTGTCGGCCCCGCCCGCCGAGGCTGGGAGGTTCCGCGAGATTATCAAGAATCGAAAGGAGGCGTGCCGATGCTCAAGAAGACGATCCTGTTGGCGACCGGCGCTTTTTTCCTGGCGGGGACCCTCTCCTGCGGGACCCTGATTTACCCCGAGCGGCGGGGGCAGAGAAAAGGCGACATCGATCCGGCGGTGGCGATTCTGGACGGGGTCGGCCTCCTGGTCTTCATCATCCCGGGGCTCATCGCCTATGCCATCGACTTCTCCACCGGGGCGATCTACCTGCCCCACGGCCGGCACCACAGCGAGATGGAAGGGGACGTGAAGGTGGTCCGGGCGGCAAGCCGGGCGTGGAGCGACATCGCCGCCGCCATCGAGAAGGAGACCGGCCGCCGGCCCGACTTGGCCGATCCGAGGCTGCGCATTTATGTGCCGGACCGGCGGGACGCGGCCTCCGGTCCGGTGCTGGCCTCCCTGGCCGCCGGCGGGCCGGTGGCCGCCGGCTGGCAGGCCTGCTCGCTCTCCAAGGCGGGGGTCCTGACCACCGGCGACGGCCGGCTGGTGGCCATGCTCCCCGGTCCTGGCCGCGCCCTCTGATTCCCCGTTCCCATCCGTGAACGAAGACGACCTCCCGCCTGTCGAGCTGCCCATCGACGGCACCCTCGACCTCCATGCCTTCCGCCCCCAGGAGGTGAAGGACCTCATCCCCGACTACCTGGCCGCCTGCCGGGAGCGCGGCATTCTGCGCGTCCGCATCGTCCACGGCAAAGGCACCGGTACCCTGCGCCGGACGGTCCACGCCATCCTGGCCCGCCTCCCCGAAGTGGCCTCCTTCCAGCTGGCCGGCGAGGAGGCCGGCAGCTGGGGCGCCACATTAGTCGACCTCAAAGCAATGGATAATGGATAACGGACAATGGATGATGGATAATGAAAGGCAGAAGCGAGAATGAGGCGGAAGCGGTTGGATTTCCCTTCATTGTCAATTATCCATTATCAATTATCCATTGGGGTGAATCATGCACGTCACCGGCAACATCCAGTGGGTGGGCAAGGTGGACTGGGAGCTGCGCCGGTTCCACGGCCACGAGTACTCCACCTACAAGGGCTCCACGTACAACTCCTATCTCATCCGGGAGGAGAAGACCGTCCTCATCGATACGGTGTGGGCGCCCTTCGCCAAGGAATTCGTGGCCAATCTGGCGCGGGTGGTCGATCTCGACGCCATCGACGCCGTTATCGCCAACCATGCGGAGACCGACCACAGCGGCGCGCTCCCCGAGCTCATGCGGGCGATCCCCGGCACGCCCATCTACTGCACGGCCAACGGGGTGAAGTCGCTCAAGGGCCATTACCACCAGGACTGGAGCTTCCATGTGGTCAAGACCGGCGACCGGCTCAGCCTGGGCAACGGCAAGGAGCTGGTCTTCATCGAGGCCCCCATGCTCCACTGGCCGGACAGCATGTTCTGCTATCTCACCGGCGACGCGGTGCTCTTCAGCAACGACGCCTTCGGCCAGCACTATGCGAGCGAGCATCTGTTCAACGACCTGGTGGACCGGGACGAGCTCTACCGGGAGTGCATCAAGTACTACGCCAACATCCTCACCCCCTTCAGCGCCAGCGTGACCAAAAAGATCAACGAGGTGCTGGCCCTCGGCCTGCCGCTCTCCATGATCTGCACCAGCCACGGGGTGATCTGGCGGGAGGACCCGGCCCAGATCGTCAAGCAGTACCTCGCCTGGGCCGACGACTACCAGGAGAACCAGGTCGCCATCGTCTACGACACCATGTGGAACGGCACCCGGATCATGGCCGAGCAGATCGCGGCCGGCCTCCACGCGGCGGAACCGGGGGTGACCGTGAAAATCTTCAACAGCGCCAATACCGACAAGAACGAGATCATCACCGAGGTGTTCAAGTCCAAGGCGGTGGCCATGGGCTCGCCCACCATCAACCGGGGGGTGCTCACCTCCATCGGCGGTCTCCTCGAGGAAATCCGGGGCATGAAGTTCCGGAAGAAGAAGGGGGCGGCCTTCGGCTGCTACGGCTGGAGCGGCGAGTCGGTCAAGATGATCGCCGAAGGGCTGCGGCACGCCGGCTTCGAGGTGGTGGACGACGGCCTGCGCGCCCTGTGGAACCCCGATGAGGATGCCCGCCGCCAGTGCGTGGAGTACGGCCGGCGGCTGGCGGGGCTCTTCGGCGGCGGCGTGCCGGCGGCGAAGGTGGTGGAGCCTGCCGAGGCTTGAGCCCGGACAGCCGGCTTGCTCGCGAGTCATCAGCAGCACACGACCGGTCAACGGATGTCGGCGTGGACCGGAGGTGCACCACATTCGGCCTCGACCGTCGGGGAGTCGCGCTGGTCAACGACCAATCGTCATGATTTCCTCCGGCCGCCTCCGCTCATGATGATGTACATGGCGAACAGCACCGCGGACGTGCTGGCCGTGGCGGCGCCGAAATAGAAGGTAGCGGCCGGGGCGACCCGGTCCCAGAGCCAGCCGCCGATCAGGCTGGCGGGCAGGGTGGCGATGCCCACCGCCGTGGTGAAGACCCCGAAGGCGGTGGCCTTGAAGTCCCGCGGGATGATGGTGGCGAGAAAGGCCTTCTGGATGCCTTCGGTCAGTCCCATGAAGAGCCCGTAAAGACCGAACAGCAGCCAGACGGCCCTGGCGGTGGCGGCGACGGCAAAGCCGTAATAGAGGAGGGCGAAAAGAACGAACCCCAGGAGGATGATCCGCTTCCGGCCGAAGCGGTCCGCCGCCATGCCCGCCGGCATGGCGGAGAGCGAATAGACGAGATTGAAGAGCAGGTAGACCAGCGGGATGGTGACCGCCGGGATTCCCAATTGCTGCGCCCGCAGGATCAGGAAGACATCGCTCGAGTTGCCGAGGGCGAACAGGGCGGCGATCACGACGAAGAGCTTGAACCGCCAGTCGAAATGGGCCAGGGTGAGCCGGGGCCTCGCCGCCCGGGCCGCGGCGGCCCTTTTCTTTTCCCGGATGCCAATGATGATCACCGCCACCGCGATCAGCCCGGGCAGCATGGACAGCCAGAAGACCAGCCGGTACCTGTTGTTGGAAAGCCCCAGGAGAAGGAAGGCAAGCGCCGGCCCGGCCACCGCGCCCATGGTGTCCATGCCGCGATGAAGGCCGAAGGCCCGGCCCAGGTGCGAATATTCGGCGGATTCGGCGATGATGGCGTCGCGGGGGGCGGTGCGCACCCCCTTGCCGAAGCGGTCCACGAACCGGGCGCCCAGGACTTGGTGCCAGCCCGGGGCCAGGGCGATGAGCGGCCGGCTCAGGGTGGAGACGGCGTAGCCGGCGGCCATGAGCCACTTGCGGTTGCCGAGCCGGTCCGAGAGCCAGCCCGAAAAGACCTTGAGCAGGCTGGCGGTGGACTCGGCCACCCCTTCGATCAGGCCGATCACCGCTTTGTCGATGCCCAGGGTGTTGGCGAGGAACAGCGGGACGAGCGGGTAGATCATCTCGGAGCTCACGTCCATGAAGAAGCTCACCACCCCGGCGAAGAAGACGTTGGGGTCGAAGCCGAGGAGGGTGCGGCCTCCCGTGCCGTTTTCCCCGGGCGGGGACGGTTTCGCTTTCATGGAGCGGCCGGTGCCGTCATTCGCTCACAGGGAAGCGAATCCCGTGCGCAGGAGCGAATCGCGGCTGATCATGCCCTTGAATTTCCCTTCGGCATCGACCACGGGAAGGCGTTTGATGGCGTGCTCGATCATGAGCCGCACCGCCTCCTCGATCGACGTCTCCTCCTGCACCGTCACGATCTTGGTTTTCATGACGTCCGCAGCGGTTCTGGCCGCCAGGTGCTCCCGCAGCTCGGTTTGCAGCCGGTGCTGGTCCGTGAAGGGGATCTTGCCTGCAAAGTAGTCCCAGATCCCGGGATGGCGGTCGGCAAAACCGATCAGCAGGTCGCGGTCGGTGATCAGGCCGAGAAACCTGCCTTCCCGGTCCACCACGCAGACCCGCTGGATGTCGTGGCAGTCGATGACGTGCACCACTTCATCCACCGGGGTGTTCGGGAGCACGGTGGCGACGTCGCGCCGCTCGATATCGGCGACGGTCCGCAGGCCGGCCACCTGGATGGACTGCCTTTGAAAACTTCTCCAGTCCGGGCACTCCCGGACAACGGTCCGAAACACGTCCACCCGGGAGAGGATTCCCGTGAGCTCGCCCACCTCATCGACGACCGGCAAGCGCTTGACATTCCTGGCAAGCATGAGGTTGACGGCCTCGGTTAACGGTTTGTCCTGGTTGATGACGACGGCGGGCCGGGTCATGATCTCGTCCGCGCGCCTGGCGCCCAAGGCCTCGAGAACGGCGCTCGTCCGCCCGTTCTCCGCCCGGGCCAGGAGCCCCAGCCGCATGGGAATGCCCGCCTTGTAGATCAGGTCTCCCTGGGTGATGACCCCGACCGGCCGGTTTTCCTCATTCACCACCGGAAGACCGGTGAAGGTGGAAGAGAGCAGCAGCCGGGCCACTTCATCAAGGGGCGTGTTGACGCCCACCTTTTTGGGAGAGGGGGTCATGATGGCGCGGACCCGCGTGCTCCTGGACAGGAGCTGGCCGCGGGTCTTGTGGGCGACGACCTCCAGGTCCCGGACCGCGACGATGCCGTCCGCCATCATCTCCTGCACGGCGGAGAGAACATGGCCGAGCTCCCCGGCCGGCAGGATGATGCTGATCCGCACGGGCAAGTTGTAGGAAAGGACCTCGAGCCTGCCGGTGCTAACCTCCCCGTTCTAGTAGGAGCCCTCGATCCCCCTGGTGACCATGGTGCGGGCCGCGATTT
>JAJYKH010000429.1 GCA_021788685.1 Deltaproteobacteria bacterium
TGGTGAGCGGAATGACCACCAGCAGCCGCTGCTTCGCCTTCTCCATGTACTCGAACTGGCCGCTCCAGACGATGTTGTAGCCAGGGGGGAGCTTCACCTGCGCCGCCACCGCCTGCTGGGCATTCCTGACGTAAGTGCCCAGGTCGATCCCCTTGATGTCCACGTAGACCCAGGCGGTGCGGCGGGAGTTCTCGGTCTTGATGCTGTCCGCGTCGTTGCGGATGGAAATCGTTCCCAACTGGGAGAGGGGGATGTGCCGGCCTCCCGGCCCCGGCACCAGCACCCGGCCCAGGGCGCCGATATCGCTCCGGAAGTCGCGGTCGTACCGCACGTTCACCGAGTAGCGCTCCAGCCCCTCCACCGTCTCGGTGACGCTCATGCCGCCCACCGCGGTCTGGAAAACGTCCTGGATGTCCTGCACGGCGATGCCGTACCGGGCGGCGGCCCCCCGGTCGATCTGGTAGTCGAGGTAGTAGCCGCCCACCGACCGCTCGGCGATGGCCGAAAGGGTCCCCGGCACGGTGCGGACCACCGCCTCCACCTGCTCGCCCAGGCGATTCAGGGTCGCCAGGTCGCTCCCCATGATCTTGATCCCCACCGGGGTCTTGATGCCGGTGGAGAGCATGTCGATGCGGGTCTTGATGGGCATGGTCCAGGCGTTGGTGAGCCCGGGGAACTGGATGGCGCGGTTGAGCTCGTCAATGAGCTCGTCGGGGCTGATGGCCCGCGCTTCCGGCCAGACCAGGCGCAAAGGCTTCTTCGCCGCCTCGGCCCAGGAGGGCCAGCCCGAGTAGAACCGGTGCACCGGGACCCGGGGCCACTCGCTTTCCGGCTTGAGCGTGATGGTGGTCTCGATCATCATCATGGGCGCGGGGTCGGTGGCGGTCTCCGCCCGGCCCACCTTGCCGAACACGTGGCGCACCTCGGGAAACCGGCGGATGATCCGGTCGGTCTGCTGCAGGATCTCCTTGGCCTTGGTCACCGAGAGCCCGGGCAGGGTGGTGGGCATGTAGAGCAGGTCGCCCTCGTTCAGGGGGGGCATGAACTCCGAGCCCATCCGGGAGAGCGGCCAGGCGATGGAGACCATGGCCAGGAGGGCCAGGGCCAGGGTGGCCAGCCGCCAGCGAAGGACGAAATCCACCACCGGATGGTAGAAACGGATGAGGAACCGGTTGATGGGATTGGCGTGCTCCGGCCGGATCTTGCCCCGGATGAGCCAGCCCATGAGCACCGGGACGACGGTGATGGAGAGGAGTGCCGCGGCGCCCATGGCATAGGTCTTGGTGAAGGCCAGGGGCTTGAACAGCCGGCCCGCCTGCTCCTGGAGGGTGAAGACCGGCACGAAGGAGACGGTGATCACGAGGAGCGAGTAGAAGAGGGTGGGCCCCACCTCCCGCGCCGCATGGCTGATGATCTGCCAGTGCGGCATCCGGCCCCGCTCCCGCTCCAGGTGCTTGTGGGCGTTCTCGATCATGATGATGGCCGCGTCGATCATGGCCCCGATAGCGATGGCGATCCCGCCCAGGCTCATGATGTTGGCGTTCACCCCCTGAGCGTGCATGATGATGAACGCCATGAGGATGGCGACCGGCAGGGTGAAGATGGCCACGAAGGCGCTGGGCAAATGGTAGAGGAAGAGCATGGTCACCAGGGCGACCACGAGGCTCTCCTCGACCAGCTTCTCCTTGAGGGTGGAGACGGCCCGCTCGATCAGCCCCGAGCGGTCGTAGACGGCCTTGATCCTGACCCCTTTGGGGAGCCCGGCCTGCAGCTCCTTGAGCTTTCGCTTGACGTTCTCGATGGTCTTGAGGGCGTTTTCGCCGAAGCGCATGACCACGATGCCGCCCACCGTCTCTCCCTGGCCGTCCAGCTCGGCCACCCCCCGGCGCATCTCCGGGCCGAGGCGCACGTCGGCCAGGTCCCGCACCAGGACCGGGGTGCCGTTCGGGGTGGCCGTCACCACGATGTTGCGGATGTCGTCGAGGGAGCGGATGTAGCCGTGGCTGCGGATGACGAGCTCGGTCTCGGCGTTTTCGATGGCGCCGCCGCCCACGTCGAGGTTGTTGCGCCGGATGGCGTTCATCAGCTCGCTTACCGGGATGTTGTAGGCGAGCAGCTTGTTGGGGTCAACCGCCACCTGGTACTGCTTGACGAAGCCGCCCAGGCTCGCCACCTCGGAAACCCCTTCCACGGAGGTGAGCTCGTAGCGCAGGTACCAGTCCTGGATGGAGCGCAGCTCCTGGAGGTTGTGGTTGTCGCTTTCGAGCACGTACTCGTAGACCCAGCCCACGCCGGTGGCGTCGGGTCCCAGCACGGGGTTCACCCCCTGGGGAAGCTGGCCGCTCATGGAGCTGAGGGATTCGAGCACCCGGGAGCGGGCCCAGTAGAGATCGGTGCCGTCCTCGAAGATGATATAGACGAAGGAATAGCCGAAGAAGGAATAGCCCCGCACCACCTTGGCCCGCGGGACCGAGAGCATCTTGGTGGTGAGGGGATAGGTGACCT
>JAJYKH010000054.1 GCA_021788685.1 Deltaproteobacteria bacterium
CCGCCGGGGACGATGCCTTCCTCCACCGCGGCCCGGGTGGCGTTCAGGGCATCTTCCACGCGGGCCTTTTTCTCTTTCATTTCGGTCTCGGTGGCTGCGCCGACATTGATCACGGCCACGCCGCCGGCCAGTTTCGCCAGCCGCTCCTGCAGCTTCTCGCGGTCGTAGTCGGAGGTGGTCTCATCGATCTGGACCCGGATCTGCTTGACCCGGCCCTCCAGCTTCTCCTTGGAGCCGCCGCCATCGACGATGGTGGTGTTGTCCTTGTCGACAACCACCCGCTTGGCGGTGCCGAGATCCTCCACCGTGACGTTTTCGAGCTTGATGCCCAGGTCTTCGCTGATGACCTGGCCGCCGGTGATGATGGCAATGTCTTCGAGCATGGCCTTGCGGCGGTCGCCGAAGCCGGGGGCCTTCACCGCGGCCACGTTGATGGTGCCGCGCAGCTTGTTGACCACCAGGGTGGCCAGGGCCTCGCCGTCGACATCCTCGGCAATGATGAAGAGCGGCCGCCCCATCTTGGCTACCTGCTCGAGGATGGGCAGCAGGTCCTTCATGGAGCTGATCTTCTTGTCATAGATGAGGATATACGGGTCCTCGATGCTGGCCTCCATCTTCTCCGGATCGGTGACGAAATAGGGGGAGAGATAGCCGCGGTCGAACTGCATGCCCTCGACTACGTCGAGGGAGGTCTCCATGGACTTGGCCTCCTCGACGGTGATCACGCCTTCCTTGCCGACCTTGTCCATGGCCTGGGCGATGATTTCCCCAATGGTGGAGTCGTTATTGGCGGAAATGGTGCCGACCTGGGCGATCTCCTTTTGCTCCTTGGTGGGTTTGGCGATTTTTTTCAGCTCGGCCACCACGGCCTCGACGCTCTTGTCGATACCGCGCTTGATGTCCATGGGGTTGTTGCCGGCGGCCACGAGCTTTGAGCCTTCGGCGAAGATGGCCTGGGCGAGGATGGTGGCGGTGGTGGTGCCGTCGCCGGCCACGTCGCTGGTCTTGGAGGCGACCTCCTTTACCATCTGGGCGCCCATGTTCTCGAACTTGTCCTTTAGCTCGATTTCTTTGGCGACGCTCACGCCGTCCTTGGTGATGGTGGGGGAGCCGAATGACTTTTCGAGCAGGACGTTACGGCCTTTAGGCCCCAGGGTGACTTTCACGGCGTCGGCCAGGATGTTGACGCCGTTCAAAATTGATTCCCGGGCTTTGACACCGTACTTCAGATCTTTTGCAGCCATATTCGATTTCTCCTTCGCTCTTGTTCTTTCGAATTGGTTCTCGCGCAGACGGAACAGCCGTGACCTGTTTGTCAGGGCCGGCTGTTATTCCACAATGCCGAGGATGTCGTCTTCGCGCATGATCAGGTAATCTTCGCCTTCGAGCTTGATGTCAGTGCCGCCGTACTTGCTGAAGAGCACCCGGTCTCCGACCTTGACCTGGGGGGCGATGGTCTCGCCCTTGTCGTTGCGCTTGCCGGGGCCGACGGCCATCACCTTGCCCTCCGCCGGCTTTTCCTTGGCGGTATCGGGAATGATGATCCCGCCTTTGGTCTTCTCCTCCTCTTCCAGCCTCTTGATCAGCACACGATCATTCAACGGACGAACTTTCATCTAACGCCTCCTAGCCTTTTGGTTGGTGATGAATGCTTGGATGACCGAACAAGGGCGGGACATGCGCCCGGCTTGATCCCGTCCGCCCTCGAAAGAGCCCGGCGGGAAATTCCGTGTGTTTCTGAGATGATCGGGGTTCCCGCCGGGGTTGGGCAAACAATAGGGATGGTGTGGCGGAAAATCAAGGAGGGGAGCACAAAAAAATTCCGGGCGGCGTGAAGCCAGCCCGGGAGTCGAAACCGAGCGAAAAAAGGAATTTTTAGACGATAACCGTCCAGCCGTAGGGGTCCTTGCGGGTGCCGTACTGGATGGACTGAAGCTCCTCGAACAATCGCTGGGAGAGGATCCCGACCTTGCCGCCGTTGATGATGACCTGCTCCCCCTTGTAGCAGAGCGAGCCCACCGGCGAGATCACCGCCGCAGTGCCGGTGCCGAAGGATTCCCGCAGAGAGCCGTCCTTGGCGGCGGCGATTACCTCATCGATGGTGGTCGGCCGCTCGGTGACCTTGAGCCCCCAGTCTCGGAGCAGCCGCAGGGCCGAGTCGCGGGTGATCCCCGGCAGGATGCTGCCGGAAAGGGAGGGGGTGACCACCTCGTCGCCGATCACGAAGAAGATATTGCTGGTGCCCACCTCTTCCACGTAGCGCCGCTCGATGCCATCGAGCCAGAGCACTTGCGTGTAGCCCTGCTGCTGCGCCTCCACCGCGGCCTTGATGCTCGCGGCGTAGTTGCCGGCGGTTTTGGCCTCGCCCACTCCGCCGCGCACCGCCCGCACGTACTTGTCCGAGACGAAGATCTTGACGGGGTTGAATCCTTCCGGATAATAGGCGCCCACCGGCCCCTTGATGATGAAGAACAGATATTCCTTGGAGGGTCGTACTCCCAGGCCCGGCTCGGTGGCGATCATCGCCGGCCGGATGTAGAGCGAAGCCCCTTTGGCGGAAGGGATCCATTCCTGGTCCAGGCGAAGGAGCTGCTTGAGCGCCTCAAGCACGTCCGCCACCGGCACGGACGGCATGCAGATGCGGGCGGCCGAAACGTTCATCCGCTCGAAATTGGCGGTCGGCCGGAAGAGGCGGATCTGGTCGTCCTTGCCGCGGAAAGCCTTCATCCCTTCGAAAATGGCCTGCCCGTAATGGAAGACCATGGCCGCCGGCTCCAGCCAGAAAGGCTGGTACTTGCGAATGACCGCGTCGTGCCACCCCCGGTCCGCGTGATAGGTCATCACGAACATGTGGTCGGTCAGGTAGCGGCCGAATCCGAGGGCATTCTGGTCGGGCTTGCATTTCAGCTCGTGCGGCTCTGCCTTTTCAATCCTGATATCCATTGCGAAATACCTCTTCTCTCAAAAAACCGGCAGTACAGGCTGGCTCAATACTCCGGGAATTCCCACGGGAGAAAAAATATATATAGCCGATAACCCCGGCCTTTCAAACTGCTTATTTACCGATCCGGTCCAGCTCTCTGCGCGCGGCCAAGATTCTCTTTGAGACAAAAGGCCGGGAAGGTATAATCAGCACGCCATTATTTTTGCCCGCAAACCCGTGGCTTCCGGCAGGACATTGCAGCGATGGATTCCCAGGACAATTACCCTTACACCCCCCTGGTGTTCAAGTACTTCCTGCTGTTGTTCGCCTTCTCCATCCTGTTGCTGGTGCGCCTTTTTTGGCCTTTCCTCCCCATCCTGGTCCTTTCGTACCTGCTCACCGGCATCTTCAGGCCCGCCTATCATTTGTTGCGGCGGCGGCTCTCATCGGTCCCCGCATCGCTGCTCACCTGCCTTCTCGTTGTGCTCGTGGTTTTCCTCCCCCTGGTCTTTTTCGTGGTGACCCTTTCGCATGAGGCCTTCGCCCTCTATCAGGCGGGGAAGGGGGTCAACCTCGGCCTACGGCTCCGGGAGCTAATCGAAGGAAACGCGATCGTCCACGACACGCGGGCGGTCCTGGCCGACTTCGGAATCGTTATCGAGCCGGATAGCTTCAGTCAATGGCTGTCCGGATTGGCCAAGGTCGCAGGCATGCTTCTGTATGATCACGCGAGCGCCTGGGCGGCGAACATCATGGGCTTCGTGGTCAAATTCTTCATCATGATCATTGTCATCTTCTTCCTGCTCATCGACCATGAACGGCTGGTGGATTTCATGCTCCGCCTCTCGCCCTTGCCCGAAGAGCAGAAACGCTCACTGATCCGCAAATTTGACGACATCGCCTGGGCCGTCCTCATCGGCAACGGGGTAAGTGGCCTGATTCAGGGCACCCTCGGCGGGATCGCCTTCGCGATTTTCGGCTTGGGCTCCCCCGTTCTCTGGGCCGGGATCATGGGGGTTCTCGCTTTCCTGCCCATCTTCGGCATTGGCCTGGTCCTGGTGCCCGCCGCCTTTCTCCTCCTGGCAAAAGGAAAGATCGCCTCCTGTGTGGTCCTCCTGCTCTTCTACATGGTCGTCACCTTCTCGATCGAGCACATCGTCAAGCCCAAGATGGTGAGCGAGGGGGCCAAGATGCACACCCTGCTGGCTCTTCTGTCAATCATCGGGGGTCTGAGCGTTTTCGGGATCATGGGCATCGTCTACGGACCGCTCATCGTCACTGCTTTCCTGTCCCTGGCGGAGATCTATCTCGGCACTTACGACGAGCACGTGCGGGTGAGCAACGGCGGGACCCCCCCGGCACCGGCCGACTGGCGGTAGGATAGGGGAAACTGGTCGGGGCGAGAGGATTCGAACCTCCGACCTCCTGCTCCCAAGTCTCTTCAGAGCTTTTTTCACCCCTTTTCACCCCCTTTCAATTCCATCCATTTTTCTCCCAGAATTCATTGACATTACAGCTAAATAGGTCTATTTTGCGTTGCATGTTTTTTCATGACATTTCATGACCCGCTAGCCTAAAAAGCTGGACATAGGCTGGACAAATTTAAGGGGTTAAAGCATGGCAAAATGGATCAAAACTTCATCTCCGGGAGTCCGTTTTCGGGAACATCCTGCCAGGAAGCACGGCATCCTGCCTGATCGCTATTACTCCATCTACTATAAGATAGACAGCCGCCAGGTCGAGGAGGCGCTCGGCTGGGCCAGCGAGGGGTGGACCCAGGAAAAGGCCGCCGCCATCCGCCACCAGATGAAAAACAGCGCGAAAAGCGGCGGCCCCCGGACACTGAAGGAAGCTCGGGCCGAGGCTTCCGCCGCCTTGTCCGTGGGAGAGGTCATTTCCGAATTCTGGGAAAAAGAGCTGCAGCACAAGAAAGCAGGGGCGGAAAAGTTGCGCCTCCTGAAAAAGGATGTCCTGCCTCTCTGGAGCGAGCGCAAGGTGGCCGACATCAAGCGGCGGGACATCGTGCTGCTGCTCGATAGGATCGAAAACCGGGCGCCGGTGACGAGAAACCGGGTGCAGGGGGCCTTGACCCGCCTTTTCAATTTCGCGGCCGAGCGAGGCGTTATCGAGAACTCGCCTTGCACCAGAATCCGCAAGGTTCCGGAAAAGGGGAGAAGCCGCGTTCTGAACGATGAGGAAATCAAGCTGCTGTGGGCTGCCCTGGAGATAGACAACAAGGCTGTCGATATCTACCCCATCACCAAGCTGGTTTTGAAAATGATCCTTTTAACCGGCCAAAGGCCCGGCGAAGTCAGCGGCACCCCCTGGGCCGAAATCGATGAGGAAAGCGGCTTTTGGAACATTCCAGCGGCTAGAATGAAGAACAAGGAGGCCCATAGGGTGCCGCTCTGCAAAATGGCTTTGGATGTCATCGAGCAGGCCCGGCTGATTTTCGGCGGCGACAGCACCTACGTCTTTAGAAGCTCTCATTTTGAAGACGATCCGATTAAGCCCCTCAGCCTTTCCAGGGCTGTTGCGCGGCACTGGAAGGAAATCGGCTTCACCGAAAAATTCACCCCCCACGATTTGCGGCGGACGCTCCGGACCAGGCTGGCCGAGCTGGGTGTCTCCGATGTCATCGGCGAGCGCGTCTTGGGCCACAAGCTGCAAGGGGTCATGGCCGTCTACAACCGGTACAGCTATGACCAGGAAAAGCGGCAGGCCCTTGAGCAATGGGAAAGACGGCTGCGGCGGGTCGTGGGGCTAGAGCCGCTGGCGCAGCCAGGGAAGATTATCACCCTCCGAGCGGCAACTTGAAAAATACCAAAGATAGGTATAAAATAATACGATGGAAGGTGCTTATCACCAAGAAAGCAGAAAAACAGGCATTGAAACTGCCCCAGCCGGTGCGCGATACCCTGTATACCTTGATGGCCTGCATCCGGGAAGCCGGGCCGGTTCGGGGGGAGTGGCCGAATTACTCCAAGTTGCCCGGAAACAAGCATCACTGCCACCTTAAAAAAGGCAAGCCCACCTATGTGGCAGTGTGGACGGAAGACAAAACCACCATCACCGTGGAGGTCGTCTATGCAGGCACGCACGAAAAAGCGCCTTATTGAAACGGGACTCGTCCCGCTCCATTTCATGGTCCACCCGGCCAATGTGGAACGGATTAAGCGTTATGTTGCAGCGGTCGAACCCGACGAAGAGGACGAGGGCACCATGACCGCCGAAGAGTTCTTCGCAAAGCACTTCACCGGTCAGACCGAAGGGGCCGTTGTCCTCCGAGGCGCCCGCCATCGCGAGAACCTGACTCAGGCGCAATTGGCCGAGCTGACCGGCATCCCTCAGCGGCACATCTCCGAGATGGAGAACGGCAAGCGGACCATTGGTAAGGAGCGGGCCAAGCTCCTGTCCAAGGCCCTGAACACGGATTATCGGGTCTTTTTGTAGCTGGAGCTCAAGAAAAACTCGCCATGAAAAATAAAGCAAGGAGCCGCATTCTGGAAGCGGTCCACGAAACCGCGTGTGATCTCCACAAGGCAGGCTTTATCGATAAACGGCGGATGCGCGAGTATGATGCCCTATGTCTTGCGCCCGTGCCGGAGTACGACGCAGAGAAGATCCGGGCCATCCGTGAACGGTATCACCTCAGCCAAGCCGTCTTGGCTTCGGTCCTGAACACGAGTCTTTCAACGGTTCGCAAATGGGAGATTGGCGATAAGCACCCGAGCGGCCCATCCCAAAAGCTGCTCAATTTGCTCGACCGCAAAGGACTGGAGGCAGTTCTTTGAAAAATCGCCTTACCGATGATTCCATTCCCTGGCGTGAAGCCTTCCCGGAGTACACCGATGGGCAATTACCCGGTGTCTGCCCGGCTGGTTCTCGAATCCGTGAAGGTCTCTCTCAGCGTCAACTTGCCGAGTTGACCGGCATCCCTCAGCGGCACATCTCCGAGATGGAGAACGGCAAGCGGACCATTGGTAAGGAGCGGGCCGAGCTCCTGTCCAAGGCCCTGAACACGGATTACCGCGTCTTTTTGTAGTCACGGTCGCGAAGGATCTCCCCGACATTCTTCCAGGCAACAATCCGGGCCAGAGATCGAAGCTGCGAAGACTCTCCCCCATAGACCACTGCATTTTCAATCTGCGCCGGCTGGCCGCTGTCGCGTACTCGTTCAGCAAAAGGTTCGAAGTTTTTTAGGAAATCAGGTGCTATCGTGGCCGCGGACTTGGCCTCGATGGCCCAGAGACGGTCTCCAAGATCCACCAACGCATCGATTTCCACCCCACGGCTTTCACGATAATGGTAGAGATTAGGCTGTTCGCCCCGGTGGACCTGGGCCTTGTAGAGCTCCGACACCACCCAACTCTCGAAGATGGCACCGCGTAAAGGGTGATGCCGGAGTTGCTCGGGTTCCCGAATGTTCAGCAGGTGACAAGCCAGGCCGCTGTCCAGAAAGTGGAGCTTAGGGGCCTTCACCACCTGCTTGCGGATGTTGCGGTGCCAGGCAGGCAAGCGATGAATCAGATAGCTGGCCTCGAGAATCGACAGCCACGCCCGGGCCGTGTTGTGGGAAACCCCGGCGTCGCTTCCCAGGGCGGAGAAGTTGATCTCCTGCGCCGTACGCCCGGCGCAAAGCTTGATGAAACTGGAGAACGTCATCAGATCACCGACATTCACCACTTGGCGCACATCGCGCTGGACATAGGTGGCCGTGTAGTCGGCAAGCCACTGGTGTGCTGGAATATTCCGGTCATAGATCCGGGGATAGGAACCTTGCCAAAGCAGGGTGTAGAGATCATCCGGAACAGCAGGGAACTGGACGAGCTCCTCCCGGTCCGGGGCAAGCAACACCAAGATGCCACACCGGCCAGCGAGGGATTGGGAGACGGTCTGCGAGATGCCGAAATGCTGCGAGCCGGTCAGAATGAATCGGCCAGGCGCTGGTCGTTCGTCGACCTCCGCCTGGAGAAAGCTCGCAAGGCCCGGCGCCTGCTGGATTTCATCAATGATCGCGCCACCCCGATACTCAGCGAGAAAGCCACGGGGGTCTGTCTGGGCAAATTCACGGCTGTCCAATGCCTCCAAGGACACGTAGGCTTTGTCCGGGAAGGTGGCGCGGCACAATGTCGTTTTCCCCGCCTGTCTCGGGCCGGTTACGACGACGACTGGGTAGAAGCCGGCAAGCGCCAGCAGCTTGGCCGTGAGTTTTCGAGGGATCATGGCCTCAGGGTACCCAGTCATGCATGAATTGTCAAATGAACTTACAATTTATGCATGATGCGCCAAGCCACACCTTTTGCTCTCTCGAAGAAAAGCGCCTTTCCAGCGTAAGCCGGAAGAAGGGCGCCGCTGCCATCGCCCCCCTGAATCCTTTGACTTCACCCCGCGCTCATGCCAACGCGTCAACAATGCTTTCTCCATGGCCCTGGTCGATGATCTCCCAGCCCAACGCCTGCAACTGGCGCAAGAAGGGCTGCTCGACCTCGGTGTATTCGCTCACCGACCATCCTCCCGTGGTGGTCATTATCTATTTGGCACGATGTTGGGAATGACGCGCCGCATGAACTCGTCAAACAGCGGCACGGTAAAGGCTATATCACCATAGGATGGACTGTAGATCATCCCCTTTTTGATCAATCCGGCCCGCAACGGTCCCAAGCTGCCGATTTTGACCTTCAGGGTGTCGGCCACGTCGCTGGTGCGGTACGGCCCTGCGCCATGCTCCGCCGTGGCCCGCAGAAACATCTTTTCCCTCGGGGTCAGCCGGTCGAAACGCACCCGGAAGAAATTTTCATCCAGGCGCCGGGAAACCAATTCACTGGCCTCCTGCACCACCTGCAGGCTGATCGGCGAAACGGCAGCGTGATTCCACGCCTGGTAGCCCCATTCCTGGAGGAAGTAGGGATAGCCCCGCGTTAGCCGGAAAATCTCGGCGAGCGCGTCCGGCGCGAACTCTTCCCCAGCCTCTCGCACCGGATCACGGAGGGCCTTGACTGCATCCGCTTCGGGCAAGGGGCCGATCTCCGGGAAGCTGAACAATCGTTCGGCATAGGATTTCGACTCTCCGGCCAGACCCGGCAGGATCGGCAAACCGGCACCGATCAGCACCAGGGGCAGCTGCCGCTGCTGCATCCGGTGCATGGCCATGATCAGGGCGCTCAGTTCCCGGGTACCGAAATATTGAATCTCGTCGATCAGGATGGCAACGGCGGCCTTGCGCTCCTGTCCGGCCTCGCCCACTGTGGCAAAAAGGGTGGGGAGATCGACCTCGAGGTCACCGCTGTCGGCGGAACCGACCTCCGGCTCGATGTCCAGACCGATGTCGATCTCGCCCATCGTGATCTTGATAGCCCCGAGAAAACTCTTCAACACGGCCAAACCACGCCGTGCCTTGTCGCCGGCCCCTGCCAGCCGGTCCAGTTCGAAGAGCAGGCGGCGAAGATGGGGGGCCAGCAATACGGCCAGGGATTTTCCCTCGTGCGCCTCAATGAGAATGGTGCGGTAGCCCGCGCCGCAGGCCCGCCGCTCGATTTCGTTGAGCAGAACGGTCTTGCCGACTCCGCGCAATCCGGTGAGCAACAGGCTCTTTTCCGGTCGTCCGGCCAGGACGCGGCCCAGCAGAACATCCGCCTGCTCTAGGATACCGTCGCGACCGGCAAGTTCGGGTGGTGGCGAGCCCGCGCCGGGGGAAAAGGGATTTTTGATTTTGTCCATGATCGCCTCGTTTCTATATGGTTCTATCTTCTTATACCATAAAATATGTATAAGTTGGTAGAAGTAAATAGAACCACCGGAGGACCGGCGAGATTAGCCATAAGTTTCAAACATTGTCCTTGTAACGAAGCTGTCAAGGCTGCGAGCAGGGAGCACCCGCTGGGCTTGGCCTTGATGGCTCCGGTGCCGCGCGCTACCCCAGTTTACCCACTAAAGAACCAGGAACATCCCAAAATACAAGCGCTTTTCCTTTAACCATCCGATACTTGCCAGCCGGGTCCATAACAGAAATATAGATTGGCAATGGGACTGCGGGAGCCCCGATCACCAGTTCAGGTGCAGGGTTACCGCCCCAGATGTGAAGCAAATTGGTTGGGAAGCTACACCGCTCTTGCTTTTCGGGTTGGTGGCGTGGGTGTATGGGATATGGAATTGGGCGGGCCAGAAATCTGGGGGGTGTCCCCCTATTTCCCCGAGCTGCAGCCGCTCGCGCGTCTTCCGCTGCCTGCGCTCGCAGCCCGGCTTTATCTGATCACCCTAAATCCCTCCAGGGGTTCATGGTGGCGGCTTCCACCCGGCTCTTTCGGGCTGTCACAAAGGGTGCAACAAATGTCCGAGCCCTGGTCCGGGCGCATAAGGTCGCCTATGTTGAGCGGCTTTGCCGGCAAGAAGGGGTTGTGCCGGGGCGGCCGCCGGTGGTTTTGTTCTCCTCTTTCCCGGTCTGCCGGGCCGCTCAAACATAAGCGGGCCTTATGCGACATTCACGCACCCTTTCCGCCAGCCCCGCAAGCCCCGACTTCCAGCCGCTTCTTTATCGGATGATCTTCTCCCGCCCCTGGAAAAGGAGGCTAACTTGACCATGTATAAAAATTATAAATTGAAATAAGAATAAATATTATACCGAAAATTAGCGACCCTATTTTAACGCTGCCTTCTCTCTTTCTCGGAAAGTACGCAATAAATTCGAAAAAGAAATATTTATCCGAGAGGAAATAACTAACTACAAATAAAATACCAACTAATAATGGCATTAATGCCTGAGCTAAACCAATCTTCATTTACAACCCCCGCTACTACTTGAGGTTGATTCATTACTAATTGGGAAAGACCAGCCCATAAAACCACTAGTGCTAGCGTCAAATCCCCATTGAAACGAAAATGGTTCATCGCTTATTGCTTTGCCAATCATGATTGAGGACATACCACCTGTAGCTGCCAAACCCGCATTTGCTGATAGGAAAGATACATATCCAGAAAAATCATTCGGATTTGCTGCACCTGGAGTCTCAAATGTAACCTCCCCTCCTGTAGTTGATACAGGAAGCCCGGCCGTTACACCAACCAAGGGGGCCATTATAGATACTGTCGTTACTTTGCCTTCTGGAGATACGGATTTCAGACCACCCGTTAACAGTCCTCCACCAAAGACTTCACCACCAGCGACTACGTGTAAGTACCCCGTCCATGTTGCCAATCCCAACGAATCTATCCAATTAATCGGATTATTTTGGACATACCCATACAAATTCACATCCCCACCCGCAAACCCGATCGGGTCTTTGGCAATAAACCTCCCCGCCACCGGATCATAATACCGTGCCCGGTAGAAGTACAGGCCGGTTTCCTCGTCCCACTCGCGGCCGGTGTAGGTGTAGGGCTGCTTGACTTGGTTACCCCGATGTTTGGGGATGCCGAAGGAGGAGTAGTCGTAGCTCTGGAGGACTTGGCCCTTCGCATCGGTCAGGGTGGTGATGCTGCCGAGGCCATCGGCGTGATAGTAGGAGATGGCTCCTTTCTGCTCGATGGCAAGGGGCTCGTCGATGCCCGGGCCGTGGAGGTAGCGGGTGGTCTCGGTACGACCCTTGCCATCATCGGACTTGGTCAGAGTTTCGAGGATGATGTCCTCGTTGTCGTAGACGTAGGCGTAGGTCCTCGCCTCATCTTTATCTTCGAGCTCCTCCACCTTCTTTTCGATCCGCCGGCCGAAGGGGTCGTACTTGAAGGAAAGGACCTTCGTTTCCTCACCGTCCATCTGGGTCACCCGGATCAGTCGGTTCTCGTAATCGTATGCATACGACCAGGAGACGTATTTCCCGTCCTCGTCGAAGCCGATCTTGCCAGTCAGGTTGCCGTTCCGGTCGTATTGGTAGCTGTACTTCGGCCCTTGGAGAAGCTGGTTGTCCTGGTTGTAAGTGGAGGCCTCCGCTGTCCTGGGTCCGGCCAGGCGGTTGCCCACCGGGTCGTAGGCAAAGTCCTCGGCCCGATTCGGTTGGGGCTTGTCCTTGCCTTCGAGTTTCACCGGCAGGGCTTCGAGGAGCCTGTAGACGGGATCGTACTCGTATTCCAGTTTCGTCCCGTGCTGATGGAGGTCGAGCGCCGTCCCGGTGAGCCGGTTGCCGATTTTGTCGTGGGTGTAGGTGAAGGCGGAGAGCAGGTCGGTTTTTCTTCGCTTTGCCGCCCCGGGTGAGGATCTCGGTGAGGTTGCCCAGGGGATCGTAGGCGTAGCTGGTGACCACTCCGTTGGGATAGGCCAGGATGGTCCGGCGGCCCGGGAGATCGTAGCGTCAGTTGGCCCTAAAAAATAGATCCGTCCCCTTTTTTGTGCTTTTTTGTGTTTTTTGTGATCATAATCCCCCTCTAATGGGCTTACCCTGTGGAAGGCCTCTTGAGTAAAGACCTGGCAAAAGCGGCTACC
>JAJYKH010000055.1 GCA_021788685.1 Deltaproteobacteria bacterium
AGCCCGGTCTGGCTGTCCCGGGTGTGGACGGTGGCGCGCCGCCATCAGGTCGGGGTGATCGTGGTCCGCGACCTGCCCATGGCCCCGGCCGCCCTCCTGGTGGGGAAGGCGCTGGCCATCCCGGTGGTCCTCGACATGGCCGAGTGCTACCCGGAGCTGGTGCGCGTCATCTGGCGCTATGAATCGTTCAAGCCGGCCAACCTCCTGGTCAGGAACCCCTATCTCGCCGATTTCGTCGAGACGGCGGTGCTCAGGAGCATCGACCGGGTCTGGGTGATGGTGGAAGAGTCGGAAAACCGGCTCCTCGCCCGGGGAATGGTGCCGGGGAAGGTGGCCCTGGTGAGCAACACCCCCCAGCCGGGGCGGTTCCGGCAAGCCAGGGCGACCTTCCCGGGGACGTTGGCGGCGCAGCGCAGCAAGACGGTTCTGCTCTATGTAGGGTTTCTCACCCATTCCCGGGGGCTGGCCTCCATCATCCGGGCCCTCCCCGGGCTGCTCGCGGCCCGGGACGACCTGTACCTCGCGATCGTGGGCACGGGCACCGCGGAGCGGGCCTTGCGCGCCCTGGCGGCGGAGCTCGGGATGGCGCGCCACGTGGGCTTCGAGGGATGGGTGGACAACCGGCTGGTGCCGGAGTACGTGGCCTCCGCCGACATCTGCCTGGTTCCCCATCACCGGTGCGGCCACTGGAACCACACCATCCCCAACAAGCTGTTCGACTACATGGCGGCGGGGAAGCCGGTGCTCGCCTCGGACGCCCGGCCCATGGCGCGGATCGTCAAGGAGACGGGATGCGGCCTGGTTTACATGGACGGCGACCAGGAGCATTTGGCCCTTCAGCTGCGGCGGCTTTTCGATCCGGAGCTGCGCCGGCGGCTGGGGGCCAAGGGAATCGCGGCGGTGGAGCGGCAGTACAACTGGCAGCTGGACGCCGGCCGGATGCTCGCCAGCCTGGAAGGGCTGTGAGCGTTCAGCCGTCAGCCTGTCAGCCCTCAGCAAAACCGGGCAGAAGGTCAATTCGTGTTCCGTGCTCGGGTTGAAGCTCCTTGGGATTTCACCGAGTCCGAAGGGAAGATGAAGATCTGACGCTGTTTTGCCGTGAGACTTTGATTGTAGCTGACAGCCGAACGCTGAGAGCTGCCAGCTTTTTCAGAATTCAACCTGGTGCCTGCGCCGTGACAACTCGTCAGCACGCCTTCGGTCTGGAAAACCTGGTCCCCCAGCTTGCCTATCATGCGGCGGTTGCCGTCAAGTGCCGCGGTTTCCACCAGGTGCGGCGAAGCCTCGAGCGCTCCCAGTACCTGCCGCCTGCGGAGCTGGACCGGCTCCGCCTGGCCAGGCTCAAGGACCTCCTCGTCTACGCCCGGTCGCAGGTCCCCGCCTACCGGGAGAAGCTTCGAGGGATCGAGCCCGCCTCCTTCCGGTCGCTCGCCGACCTCAGGGCGGTTCCCACGGTGAGCAAGCAGGAGATCAAGGAAAACGGTGCCCGCTTTCTTTCCCCCGAGAATTTTCCCCTCCGCACCAGGAAGATCACCGGCGGCTCCACCGGCCAGCCGGTCACCATCTGGAAGACCCGGGAGGCGCGGGCCGGGGAGCTGGCCGCCATGTGGCGCGGTTATTCCTGGGCGGGGATCGGGATCGGCGACCGGCAGGCGCGCTTCTGGGGGGTGCCGTTCACTCGCCAGGGGCGGCTCAACGCCCGGTTGATCGACCTGGTGGGGAACCGGCGGCGGCTCTCCGCCTTCTCCTTCGACCGGAGCTCCCTGGCCGGGTACACGGCGCGGCTGCTCGCCTTCCGGCCGGACTACTTCTACGGCTACGCCTCCATGATGTGCGAGTACGCCGATTACCTGCGGAGCGGGCCGGGGGTGCGTTTCCCCGGCCTCAAGGCGGTCATCTCCACCTCGGAGGTCCTGCACGACTCCCAGCGGGCCAAGCTGGAAAGCGCGTTCGGGGCCAGGGTCTACAACGAGTACGGCTGCGGCGAGATCGGCATCGTGGCCCAGGAGTGCGAGCGGGGCGCCATGCACCTGGTGGCCGAGAACATGGTGGTGGAGATCCTGGACGGCGACCGGGTCTGCCCGCCCGGCACCCCTGGGGAGATCACGGTGACCGAGCTCAACAACCGGGCCATGCCGCTGATCCGCTACCGCCTGGGCGACTTCGCCGCCCTGGCCGCCGCGCCCTGTCCCTGCGGCCGGACCCTGCCGGTGCTCGAAAAGATCTACGGCCGGGCCTACGACATGGTCCGCACGGCGGACGGCCGTCTCTTCCATGGCGAGTTCTTCATGTACATCTTCGAGGAGCTGAAGCGGCGGGACCTGGGAATCGGCAAGTTCCAGGTCATCCAGCAGGAGCCCGCGCGCTTCCTGGTGAAGGTCGTCCCGGAGCGGGGGTACTCCCCTCTCACCGAGGAGGTCATCGGTTCCCGGATGCGGGAGCACCTGGGGCCGGTGGCGGTGGCCATTGAGCGGGTGGCGGAGATCCCCCGGGAGAAATCGGGCAAGATGCGGCTCATCGTGGCCCATCGGGGGGTCGCCTCGTGATCGGCGCGCGGACCCAGGATCGTGGGCTCGCGACGAGGGAAACCCTGGCTCCCAAACGGCCGGCGGGGGCGCGCCATTTCGATCCTGCCGCGGCCGGGAAGGTGCTGGCGAAGAAGATTGCGGGGAGCTGGCTCCGGCTCCGCTTCGCCCGCCCGCCGGGGCCTGCCGGCGCCCGTCTGGTGCTCATGTACCACCAGGTGGTGGCGGCGCGGCCGGCCACGGACCACCGGGCGGGAATGGAGATCACCGCCGCCACCCTGAAGGCGCACCTGGCGGAGCTGGGACGTCATTTCGAGCTGGTTTCCCTGGCGCGGATCGCCGATCCGGAGCCGAGCGGGCGTCCCCTCTGCGCCTTGACCTTCGATGACGGCTGGCGCGACAATTATGAGGTGGCCTTTCCCATCCTGCGGCAGCTCGGGGTGGCAGCCACCATCTTCCTGCCGGCCGGCCTGATCGGCACCGGCAGGCACCCCTGGTTCGCCCGGCTGTGGGCGCTTGCGGCCCAGGCCCGGGATGAAGGAAAGGGGCAGGCGTTCGCCGCCTTCTTCGCGCGCCGGCTGCCGGGGTGGGGCCGGCCGGGCCTGGGCGAGGGACAGTTGCCGGCCCTGGTGGCGGCCATGCTGGCGGTACCCGGCACGGAGATCGAGGAAACGATCGGGGAGGCCTTCATGGCCCTGGGGCTCGCCGAAAGGTCAACCCGGCAGCTCCTCTCCTGGGAGGAGGCCGCGTGCATGGGCCGGGGGGGGGTCTCGTTCGGGTCGCACGGGCTGCGCCACTACGCCCTGCCTCCCCTGCCCCGGACGGAAAAGGAAGCGGAGATCGGCGACTCGCTCGCGATTCTGCGGGCGAAAGGTCTGCCGGTGGTCCCTTTTTTCTGTTTCCCCAACGGCAGGTGGGACCGGGAGTCCCTGGATCTCCTGGCGGAAGCGGGGTACCGGGGCGGCGTCACCACGGACATGGGCTGCAACTTCGGCAGGGCCGAGCCGTTCCTGCTGCAGCGCATCGCCCTCCACGACTACATCGCGAGCACTCCCTCCCTGCTCTGGTACCGACTGTGGCAGGCGGGGCTGGGGGAACGGGGGAGAAAAGCATGAAGGTTCTTCACATCATCGACAGCAGTGGCCTGTACGGGGCCGAAATCATGCTGCTCAACCTCATGGCGGCCCAGCAGGCGCGGGGGATTCAGCCGGTCCTCTTCAGCATGGGCCACCAGCGGGAGGGGCGGAAGGGGATCGAAGCGGAGGCGGCGGCCAGGGAAATCGCCCTCGAGATCGGCCGATTCGGGGGGAGCCCGTGGCGGGCCACGCGGCGGCTGCTCCAGGCGGGCCGTGACCACCGGGCCGACCTTCTCCATTCCCACGGCTACAAGAGCAACATCCTGCTGGGCTTCTGCCCCCGGGCCGTGCGGCGGCTGCCGGTGGTGGCGACCCTCCATGGCTGGACCAGCCAGCGGGCGTTTTCCCGGCTCCATCTTTACGAGATGGCGGACCAGATTTCCCTGCGCACCCTGGAAGGGGTGGTGCGGGTCACCTCGGACCACACCTCCCCCAAATGGAACGGCCTGCTGCTCAAGGGTCTCGAAACCACGGTGATCGAAAACGGCATCCCCCCGCTGGAAATGGAGGGCACGCCGGAGGGCGACATCGAGGCTTTCGCCCGGGGCCATTTCACGGTCGGCGCGGCCGGCCGGCTGTCACCGGAAAAGGGCTTCGACACCCTCGTGGAGGGGTTTGCCTTATTGTCCCGAAAAACGGCCGGCTGCCGGCTGGTCATCATGGGGGAGGGGCGGCTGCGGTCTTGGCTGGAGGAGGAGGGCCGGCGGCTGGGGGTCGGCGACCGGGTGCTGTTCACCGGCCACCGGCGGGAGGCGTACCGCTTCTTTCCCCTGTTCAGCGTCTTCGCCCTGCCGTCCCGCACCGAAGGCCTGCCGATCACCATCCTCGAAGCCATGCAGGCGGGGGTCCCCATCGTGGCGAGCCGGGTGGGCGAGGTTCCCATCCTCCTCGGCCACGGCACGCGGGGGCTCCTGGTTGATCCCGGGGACAGCGCGGGACTGGCGGCGGCCCTGCTTTCCCTGAAGGAAGACCCCCAACGGGGACGAAGGCTCGCCGCCACCGCGAGGAGCGCCGCCTTGTGCAGCTATTCGGCCGCGGAAATGGCCCGGAAATACGAGGAGCTCTATCGCCGGGTGCTGGAGGGGAAAACATTCATTGATTTCGCGCCCGGGCCACTGCCCATTGACGGGACCCCCTCGAACAGCAGCTGAAGCGACGGCATGAGTCAAGCGAGGAGGATTCTTCACTTCATCGACAGCAGCGGTCTTTATGGGGCGGAAAAGGTGGTCCTCGCCCTTTCCCAGGAAATGAAGAAGTCCCCGGTCTATGAGCCGGTGGTTGGCTGCATCGTCCACGGCACGAAGGAGAATGTCGCCCTCTATCATGCCGCCAGAGAGGAAGGGATCGAAGCCCGGAAGATTTTGATCCGCAGGAGACTCTTCCCATGGGACCTGGCGCGGCTGCCCGGAATGCTCAAAAGGGAGCGGATCTCGGTCATTCACTCCCATGGCTACAAGCCGTCGGTATTCGGGTTCGTTCTTTCGCATCTGACCGGGATTCCGGTCATGGCCACATGCCACCTGTGGTACAAGAACCAGAGGCGCCCCCTGAAGTACAGGGTGATGACCGGACTGGAGATGTTCTTTTATCGGTTTTTCAAGCAGATGGTCGCGGTTTCCGAGCCGATCAGGGAGCAATTGGTGGCCGGGGGGGTCGCCGGCGGCAAGATCGCGGTCATTCCCAACGGGATTTGCCGGGAATGGCTGTCCGGTGGGGAGAGGCCGGAAAGGGTGCGCCTGCGGGGGGACCGCCGCTTCGTCATCCTCAACGTGGCCCGGTTGACGGCGCAAAAGGCCCAGCATCGGATCGTGGAAGCGGCGGAGATTCTCAAGGGGTGGGGCCGCCGGATCAGGTTCCTGCTGGTGGGAGAAGGCGAGGCGCGTTCCGGCCTGGAGACGGCCATCCGGGAAAAACAACTCCAGGAGGAGGTGAAGCTGATCGGTTTCCACCCGGAGGCCGCGGCGATGATGGCCTCGGCCCATTTGTTCGTCCTGCCCTCCATGGACGAGGGGTTGCCCATCAGCATGCTCGAGGCCATGGGCAGCCGACTGCCGGTGGTGGCGACGCCGGTCGGCGAGATTCCCAAGCTGGTGAAGCATGGAAGGACCGGCTTGCTGGTCGCCAGGGATGATGCGGCCGATCTCGCGGGCAAGATCGGATGGGCCATGGACCATCCTGCCGCCATGGAGAAGATCGCGGACGAGGCCTTTGCCCTCGTGAGCCGGCAGTACACAAGCGAGGCGATGTTCCGGGCGTACGCCGCCATCTATGCTAATTTCATGAGAAAGGAGGAAAACCGATGAAACCCAACGTCGTCATCATGACCGGCGGACTGAGCGGCAGCTCCGTTCTTGCCCATTTGATCGCCCGGGAGGGATTCTGGCTGGGAGATTCCGTCAAGAAGATCGACTACAAGACCTTCGAGAACAGCCAGCTGGTGGACCTGAACGATGAAATCCTGAAGGCTTCCGGATATGGCTGGATCGACGTCATGGACATTCCGCCGCCTTCCGTCACCCGGATCGAGCAGGCAGCCCAGCACGCGGAAGGGAAGTTCCCCGCCTTCGTCGAGACGTGCGACGCCAACGGACCCTGGCTGTGGAAGGACCCGCGGCTGAGCTACACGATCTACTTCTGGAAGAGGTTCCTGCAGCTCGAAAAATGCAAATTCATCCTCATGAGCCGGGACATCCGCCAGACCTGGACCGGGATCGTGCTGCGGGGCAAGATGCCGATCTCGTTTGCGGACCTGCGAGCGATTGAGCGAAACTGCATCGGGCAGGCACGGGAGTTTCTGGCCCGGGAGAAAATCGATTACCTCGCCATGACGTTCGAGGAGCTGATCACCAGGCCCGAGGAATCTCTGGCCGCCCTCAACGGCTTCCTCGGGCTGGGCCTTACCCTGGACCACCTCGGGGCGGTGTACAAGGGCCCCCTGCACCGGGTCCGCTGGTCAAGGGCCGATTTCCTGAAGGCCCGGCTGCGGTTTGCCTATTACAAGCACTGGAAGAGAGATGCCATTGTCTTTCCGCGGAAATGGGGCGGCAAGGGAAGCGGCTGCCGGCACCTGAACCTGCCGCCCCTCGAAGGGGACATGCCTTCCTCCCAGCCCTGATAAGGGCATTTTCCGAAACGAGAAGGGGCGCCCGGATTGCCGGGCGCCCCCTTTTTGTCGGTTGTTGTGGTGGGGACTAGTTCGTTCCCGAGACCCGCAGGTTGCCGGGGGCTGCCGGGGCGGTATTAGCCGTGCTCGTTGATGTAACAGGGCTCGGTGAGGTCAAATAGGCCCCCTCGACGACATCCTGCCAATTGTCGGTCAGCATCAGGTCATCGAAATAGATGTAATGGTCGGGTGCATCGTAAGCCGGCTGGGCAATAGTGCCCAGATGAAGCAGCGAGGCAATGGTCGGCGTGCTGTTGGCCGCAGTCTGGATATTGGTGTAGTTATAGATTTGGACCCCGTCCGCCCAGACCTCCCACGAACCGGTCTTGTCGGCAGCCATTTTCACCGCGGCCACCACCGAGTGCCACTTCTCGTAAGCCAGCTGGGGCTGATTGTTCCAGCTGTATCCGTTGGCATTCGGCGGCACGCCGCTGTTTTGCTCGATCTCCGGATTGAGATGATAGGTCGGGTTGCCCGAGAAGATCGAAAAATTCCCCGGCGTGAGGTTCTCGCCGGTCCAATGGCCGATGCTCACCAGCCAGCGGATCCCGCTCCCGTCCATTTCCAGGAACTTGTCGGCGCTTTGGCCCGAGATGTGGAACACGTTTTTGCCGTTGATCCGGTCGATCCGGAAACGGAAGGCCATGTAGTAGGTCTTGCCCAGTTGGCAGGTCACCGGCAGACTGCTGACCTTTTTCAGCTCGTTGATGACGTTGATGCCATAGGTGTTGTAATCGTACTTCACGCCGTACGACTTGTTCCCCGAATCCGGGCAGAGGGTGGACATGCGCCGGTAAGCATAGTTGACCGTCCAGGGCGGCGTCGGCAGCAGCGTACCGCAGGTCTGGTTCTCGGAATCCCCATTCCAGTAGGCGTATTTGGTGGCCCATGCGGGGGAGCAGAGGATGGGACTCAGCATCAGGGTCATGACGGCGGCGCGCCAAAAATTCTTCTTCATGGTCGTTGACTCCTTTGGGGCGAGGCGGGGGCCCGTTGGCACAGGCCCGTCCCGTGGTTTTCGGGCGTTAACCCTATCTTAGATGTCTTTTGTCTTCTTGGGAAGCTCGTAGCTCCTGTCGAGCACTGGGATCATTGGGCAACCAGCCTGACCGCATCGGCGCAGCTGGTGGTGCTGGTATTGCCGGTGGTGCCGACGACCACCCGGGCGGTGCCGGTGAAGGTGTAAGTGCCGAGCGGGTTCCATTGTCCGCCGTTCGTCTGCTGGTTGACGTAGAGGGTCTTGAGCAGAGTGGTCCCATTGAAGATCTTGACCGGCACGGCGGTGCTGCGGTTGCTGTAAATGGTCCACCACAGGGAGACCGCGGCGGCACCGCTGGCCGGGACCTGGAAGGTATAGGTGGCGCCGGCCTGATTGCTGTACAGGGAGTTGGTCCCGTACGGATGGGCGCCGCCGGAAACCAGCCAGGTGCCGCTGGCGGAGGTGCCGGTCCCGCCGTTATCCAGGATGGTGCCTGTTCCGGTTGAGCCGGTGGAGGTGCCCGCGGAGGTCACCGCGAATTTCACCGCATCGGCGCATTTGGTGGTGGCGGTGTTGCTGTTGGTGCGAACGACCACCCGGGCGGTGCCGGTGAAGGTGTAGGTGCCGAGCAGGTTCCACTTGCCGCCGTTGGTCTGCTGGTTGACGTAGACCACGTCGAGCAGGGTGGAGCCGTTGTAGATCTCGACCGGCACGGCGGTGTCGCGGTTGCTGTAGGTGGTCCACCACATGGAGACGTCGGTGGTGCCGGAAAGCGCCTTCTGGAAGGTGTACGTGGCGCCCACCGCGTTGCTGTAGAGCGAATTGGTGCCGTAGGGGTTCGAGCCGCCGGAAATTTTCCAGGTGCCGCTTGCGGTCGTTCCGGCCCCGCCGTTGTCGACGATCGACTCCGAAGAAGTGCTGGTCGAGCCGCTGGTCGTGGCGGAAGGCATCGTCCAGGAGACCTCATTGGAGTAACCGCTTGCAAGGCCCGCGGTGTCATAGGCCGTGGCCGCGAAGTAGTAGGTCTGGCCGTCGGTCAGGCCGGTGAGGAGGAAGTTGGTTTGGTTGCCCACATCGACGGTTTGGTTGTAATTGCCGCTGGTGGTGCCGTAATGGAGCTTGTAGCCCGCGAGATCGGTTTCGGTGTTCGCGTCCCAGGCCAGCCGCACCTGGGCGGCCATGGCCGCCGGACTCTGCAGGACCATCCACAGGCTGATGGAGATGAGCACCAGCAGCAGACGCAACGATTGACAAAAATCCCGGTACTTCATGAAATACCTCCTTTTGTGGTTTTTGCCAAACGGACCCACGCAAGGAGGTTCCGCCCGGCAGCTCGCTACCATATCCCCGGAAGGACTTAGGCCGGTCGCTTTGCGCCCCGCTCTTTCGAGCGGTTTGCCTTTTTCGAGCCTTGGGGAAATCAGACTTCGCACGCCTTTTGAGCAAGAGCGGTGCCAGGCCCAGGGAAAAGGGACGGGAGATGTGGCCGATACGGAACGAATGTTTTCTGATCACGAAGCATTATCGGCTGAAGATTTTTTGGGGCGTTGTGCCCGTAGCCGCAAAGGGAATGGAAAGGAGGTGGACAGCAATGGCCCGCGCGTGCCGTGGCGTCCCATCGATCTGGCTATGTAATCCTGCGGAAGGATAAAAAATCCCTCACGGGCTCACCGGAGGCTCCGTCCGGAGAGGGCTGAAGGAAACGTGATTGACAGGAGGCAAGGTTTGCCGCCTGAAAAGAAAATTCGGAGAGACGGGTAAATGGCGGGGGGGGGCGGTGTGAACCATGTTTACGCCGAGAAGGCCCCCGGAAGCCGGAGGCCTCCCCTTCCAGCCAAGCCCCTTCCTGTGGGCCTCCATTTTTTTCCTGACCACTTCTTGCCATGGGAAAACCTGAAATGATAGCCTGGAATCGCACAATTTCCTGAAGCTTCCAAAGAACAACACGAGGGTGCCATAGCTTCGCCGTTTCCGACCGGTGGGGGTTGAGGCGGGTGCGGTTTTCACGCTTTTCAAAAGGGTTGGCGGGGGGGGAATATGAGTCGGTTACGCATTCGGGTTGTCTGGGGCGTTGTCCGTCTTTGTGCCTTGAGTATGGTTTTCCTGTTCTGGCCGGCCCATGCTCGGGCCGGCTCCTGTCCTGACTCGCTGGCCGCCTATTGGAAGCTGGACGAGGTGGCGGGCGCCGTCTTCGCGGATTCCGCCGGAGGGTATGACGGCTCATGCGGGGGCGCCTGTCCGGTCCCGGTGCCGGGCGAGCTCGGCAATGCCCGGCAGTTCGCGGCTTCCACCCCCTCTCCCATCCAAGCCCCCGGCGCCGCCTTCGACTGGCCGGCGGGGTCCAGCTTCTCCATCGAGTGCTGGGTGAAGAAGGAGGCGGGCACCACCGGGACCAACGAGGCGGTGGTGAGCCGCACCGAAAGCTCGGGCGCCGTGAGCTGGTGGGTGGGCCTGGGGAGCAGCGGCCAGGCGGCCTTTGTCCTCGCGGGCGCCAAGGGGAACACGGCACAGTCCCTCCGGGGCACCAAGAACCTGGCCAATGGCAAGTGGCACCACGTGACGGCCATCCGGGACGGCGCGGCCGGCGAAAACCGCCTCTACGTGGACGGGGTCCTGGAGGCCTCGGTCAAGGCCGCCTACCCGTATGGATTTGCAGCGGCGGCCGGCACGCCGGCAGCCATCGGCGGCTTTGCGGGCAGCTATTTTTCAGGGATCGTCGACGAGGTCGCCATCTATAACCGGGCTCTGGCGGAGAAGGAATTCCGCGGCCACTACTTTCTGGTGCGGGACTACTGCGCCCCCTGCGACCTGCCGGTGAAAATCATGCCCTTCGGGGACTCGATCACCGCGGGCTCCTCGTCGGGGGTGGACGATCCCGCCTTCCAGATCTCCTACCGCAAGGACCTCTGGGACCGGCTCACCCGGGAGGGCTACCACATCGACTACGTGGGCAGCCAGATGGCCGGGCAGGGATACGGCGGGTTCGACCCGGACAACGAGGGCCATCCGGGGTGGAGCGCCGGGGCGCTCGCCAATTATGCCTACAATTGGGTGAGCAGCTCCCGGCCCGATGTCGTCCTCATCCATGCCGGGACCAACAACCTGACCACCGACCCCGCCGACATCGAGCGGCTGCTCAACGAGATCGACCGCTACAGCGAGGACGTGACGGTCGTGCTCGCCCGCATCATCAACCAGGTGCCGTACAACGCCACCGTTTCCGATTTCAACGACAACGTCGCGGCCATGGTGCAGGCCCGGATCGCCGCGGGGGACAAAATCATCCTGGTGGACCAGGAAAATGGCGCCGGCCTGATGTACCAGTACCAGCCCCAAGGGGACATGTGGGACCACCTCCATCCGTATGCCACCGGCTATGCCAAGATGGCCAACGTCTGGTACGGGGCCCTTTCCTCCTTCCTGCAAGCCTGTCCGGCCGTCTATGCCCCCCTCATCACCTCCCAGCCGGTCCTCTCCGCCCGGGCGGGAAGCGTCTACACCTACCAGGTGAAGGCCTCCGGCAGCCCGGCGCCCGATTTCAGGCTGGTTGCCGGCCCCGCGGGAATGCAGATCGATGCGGCCACCGGGCTGATCGAATGGACCCCTGCGGCCGAGGGAAGCTACCCGGTCATCGTGGAAACCGCCAACACCCAAGGTTCCGACCAGCAGAGCTTCACGATCGGCGTGTTGCCCGAAGCGGGGCTCGCCGCCAATCTCCTGGCCCTCTATCATTTCGACCGGACCGCGAGCGAAGGGGACCAGCTCGCCTCCGATTTCTCGGGCAATGGCCACGATGCCACCTGCGGGCCGGACCCTGCCCAATGTCCCACCTGGACTTCCAACGGCAAGTTCGGGGGCGCCTACAGCTACGATGGCGTGGATGACCGCTTCACCATTGCGGATGACCCGGCCTGGGATGTGGCCGATTTTTCCCTGGCCGCCTGGATCAACATCCGGGCCTATACCGGCAGCGACATGTACATCCTGGGGCACCGGGGGGCGGACACCTCCACCCGCGCCCTGTGGCTGGCGATCAGCAGCTCCAGCGGCAACCGGATCACCTTCCTGCGGAACAACGCCACCCTGGCGACCAGCCCGTTCACCCTGACCACCGGAAGCTGGCACCACGTGGCGGCCACCTACCAGGCGGCGACCGGGACCGCCGCCCTCTACATCGACGGGCAGCTCGTCTCCCGCGGCGCCCAGACCGGGGCCCTCTACCCCACCAGCAACGTGGTCGATCTCGGCTTCCGGACATCCAGAGGGGACAGTCCGTTCAATGGCCTGATCGATGAGGTGGCTGTCTGGGGCCGGACCCTGGCGGCCGAGGAGGTCCAGGAGCTCTCTCGGGAAACGGCCGGGATCGGGCTGGCCTCCTGCGGGGAAGGGGAAACGAAGTCCTGCTATAGCGGGCCGGCCGGCACGGAAGGGGTCGGGGTCTGCCGGAGCGGGGTCCAGACTTGCAGCGGCGGACAATGGGGGGTCTGCCAAGGGGAAGTGCTCCCCGGGCAGGAGATCT
>JAJYKH010000056.1 GCA_021788685.1 Deltaproteobacteria bacterium
GGCACAGAAACGCTTTCCCGGCGGGCTGCGGGAGAACGGCAGAATATTTTTCAGCGGGAGGAGTGGATGGCCGGGAGCTGGAGCAGGCGCCGGTACAGTTCCCGGCCCAGCCAGGCATCGGTGGCGGCGTACCCGATCTGCGCCGGATTGAGGGTCGCCTGTGCCCAGTTGGAAGTGCGGGCGCCTTTGGCGATGCGGCATCCGAGGAGGGCAGCGGCAAGCCCCCGCAAGCCGTGATTCTGGAATCCGGCCTCCTTGGCCATCCTGGCGAGATCGACGAATCCCGCCGGCTCGAAAAAGGCGAGCTGCTGCAGTTCCCGCAGGTCGCGGGCAGGGGCGACGCCTGCCTTGAGGATGGCGGGGTCGGCGAGGAGGGCCCGGAGAGAGGCGGGCAAGCCGATCCGGTGCAGCTGGAAAATGAACACCACGCTTTCGCATGCCAACTGCAGCAAGGCCGGCGGATGACTCTCCCCCTTGCGGAAGGAGGGCCTGGTCTCGGTGTCGAAGCCGAGCAGCCTTTCCGCAGCCAGGTGCTCCGCCGCCGCGGCCAAGGCCTCCGCTGTGCTCACGACCTGGACCGGGCCGGACCACCTCACCAGAGGGCAGGCGTTGATCTCATCCTTGGTGAGCCGCTGATGGAGCTCCGGCCGGTGAACGGCAGCTTTCATCGACATGGGCGATCTCTTCGGGGCTTCTTCCCTATAGGCGAAGAATCGTGGTGCATCGGTCCGGCCGCTTGCGCCGTATCGATCAAAATGGCCCTTGGCCGGAATCGGGTACGATCGGGAGAAGAAGGAAGTGGCTGGGGGACAGGGATTCGAACCCCGACAGGCAGAGTCAGAGTCTGCAGTCCTACCTTTAGACGATCCCCCAGCTCGGGGAAATGAAACCGCATTAATAGGCCACAAGGCGCCGGATGTCAAGGGGGAATGTGGCCGCGGGGCGATGCAGTTTTAAGGTTCGAGGTTTGAAGTTGGAGGCAAAATCCGGCAGTTGTATTTTGCCGCCGTTCCCCTCTGTCGTGGTTGTTGCCGTAATCGGGATTTCGGACTTTCGACCACGATTACGAGAAAACGACAACCGCTTCGCTGCCGGTCTTGGGCCTCAAAGACAGTGTCTTTTAGCCTCACGATCACTCGATCACGAACCCGGCATACCCCACCACCTGGGCGGTGTCGCCGCTGGCCTCTCCCGAGTCAGTGTAGCGGACCAGCTCCGCATGGCGGGCTCCCAGCTCGATAGCGGCGGCCAGGGCGATGGTGGTCGGGATGATGCCGCACATGCTGATCCGGTTGGCGGCCACGGTCTGGTAGAGTCCGTCCGGGTCCAGGCCGCGGATCAGGTCCAGGGCGAGCCGGTCCTTTCGGCTCGCCGTTTCCCGCGATTCGTAATGGGTCATGTCGGTGCTGGCGACCACGAGCACCGGCCGGGCGTATTCCCGGACGGCCGCCGCAATGGCGGTGCCGGCCTCCCGGCAACGGGCCAGAGCGAGGGTGCCGAGGACGAGCGGCACTAGGGTCAGCTCCGGCTGCATGTACTGGAGGAAAGGGATTTGCACTTCCAGCGAGTGCTCGAGCCGGTGGGCGCTCTCGTCCACCGTGATCAGGCCCGGTCTGTGGCGGAGAATGGCGTCTGCCAGCTCCCCGTTGACCGGGACCCTGCCCAGTGGCATCTCCCAGGACCCCTCCCGCATGATGGCGGCCTGGGCGCCGCGGCCGTGATGATTGGGGCCGAGAATGATGACGTCGCGGGGAACGTCCACCCGGGCGAAGGTCTGGGCGGCCACCCCGCCGGAATAGATGTAGCCGGCGTGCGGGACCACCACGGCGAGGGCTTTCTTCTTCGGCGGGCCGGCCGCGGGCATCAGCCCGGCGACGGTTTCCCGGAGCAGGGCGGCATTGCCGGGATAGAACTGGTTGGCCACGGCGGGGATGCGGATCATGGTCGCGATTGCGTCCTCAGGATCTCTTTAGAAATCTATCCTGGTAAGCGGCCCACAGGTGCCGCAGACACAGCCATTAGCGTCGGCAGCAGTGCTGACAAACGAGAGACGGTGCCTGTGGGCGCTTACCCTCAGTCGGCCTTCACCTTCCAGGTGGTTCCCGCGGGGGTGTCGTGCAGCTCGATGCGGCGGGCCAGCAGCTCGTTGCGGATCTCGTCGGCCCGGGCCCAGTTCTTCTCGTTCCGGGCGGCCAGCCGCTCCCCGATCAACCGCTCGATCTCGGCCGCCCCGATTCCCTCCTCGGCAAGAACTTTGGCCCGTTTCTCTTGATTATAGGTAACGGGGTCTTCCCGGAGCAAGCCCATGATGTTGGCGAAACGGCGGACGTCATCGGCCCCCCGGCGCAGGAGGGCGAGGTCGGCCGCGGCCGGGCGGGCGGGCAGCTTCTGGCGCAGCCGGTTCATGGCCTTCATGGCCTCGAACAGGTGGCCCAGGGCTTGGGCGGTGTTGAAGTCATTGTCCATGGCCTCTTCAAAACGGGCGGCCAGAAATTCGACCGGCTCCCGGTCTTTCTTGCCGGCCAGCGGAGCTCCGCCCTCGGCGCCGGCCGCCGGCAGCTGGGCGATTTCCGCCAGACCGTCGTACAAGCGGTCGAGGCCGGCGGTCGCCTCCCGCATGTTGGCCTCGGAGTAGTCGAGGGGCGTCCGGTAGTGGGTGGAATAGACGAAGAGGCGCAGCGCCTCGGGATGGTATTTTGCCAGTGCCTCCCGGATGGTGAGAAAGTTGCCAAGTGACTTGGACATCTTCTCGTCCCTGATGGTGACGAACCCGTGATGGATCCAGCTGCGGGCGAACCCGCCGCCGGTGGCGCCCACGCTCTGGGCGACCTCGTTTTCGTGGTGGGGAAAGACCAGGTCCTTGCCGCCGCCGTGGATGTCGAAGGTGTCGCCCAGGTACTTATGGCTCATGGCCGAGCATTCGATGTGCCAGCCGGGCCGGCCCGGCCCCCAGGGGCTGTCCCAGGCGGGCTCGCCCGGTTTGCTCCCCTTCCAGAGGGCGAAATCCATGGGGTTTTCCTTCCGCTCGTCCACCGAAATGCGGGCGCCGGCCTGCAGCTCCTCGAGATTGCGGCCGGAAAGGGAGCCATAGCCGGGAAACCGGTCCACCCGGAAGTAGACGTCGTGGTCCACCGCATAGGCGAGGCCCTTGTCGACGAGGGTCCGGATCAGGGCGATGATCTCGGGGATGTGCTCGGTGGCCTTGGGCTCGATGTCGGGCGGCGCCACGCCCAGCAGCTCCATGTCGGTGTAGAATTCGCCGATAAATCTCTTGGCAAGCTTTTCGGGTGTGGTATTTTGCTCCTGCGCCCGCTTGATGATCTTGTCGTCGATATCCGTGAAATTTCGGACGTAGGTCACTCTGTACCCCCGGTGGCGGAGATAGCTGACGATCATGTCGAAGACGAGGGCCGACCGGGCGTGGCCGATATGGCAAAAATCGTAGGCGGTGATTCCGCAAACGTAGAGCCGGACGTGCCCTTCTTCCAGGGGCGACAGAGGGATCTTGTCGCCGCTCTTGGTGTCGTAATAGCGGATGGTCATGTGGGTTCCGGATTGAAGGTAACGGGCCTGGGTGAGGAGCGATTCGGCCCCGGTCAGGCGGGAATTTCGGTTCGGACCCTCACGCCGGGCAGGTCTTCCCGGGGCGAAACGTCCGAAAAAGAGCAATGAATATCATATTAACCGCTCAAGCCGCAAGCGGCAACCATTGGTGCAGGCCATGACACGGAACGGCACGGCGGAAGCCGGATTGATCGAAGAAAAGGAGCTTTCCAACCGGATGCGTCTACGTCTCTACGATCGTTCGCGACGGATTGCCGGCGACCGCTGGCTCATCCGCCTCCATGGGGAGGGGCGGATCGCGATCGGGCCGGAGCTGTTTACGGAAGCGGCGGAAGGTGATGCGGAGCTGCTCGCCGCTATCCGGGAGCGGCTGGGCGGCGAGCTGGTCTTCACCCTGGAGCGGGAGCGCCATTTCGTAGCCGAGGAGGAAAAGCAGGAAGTCCTTTCGGAGCTGCTCGCCCGGGTGCAGGCGAACCTGCTCGCCTACCTCGAAAGCCCCGCCTTTCCGGCCAAGCTCTTCCGGCGCCGCTGCCAGGAGCAGAAGGCGAGGATCTTCATCGAGCGCGAGCAGGAGCGCCGCGCTGCGGAAGCGGACACGGAGGAGGACGAGGGACCTGCCGATTTTTCCTTCTGCTTCCGGGACGGCAATCCCGGAAAATGAAAAAAGACCTGTGCTTTCAAGGTGCTTGACTTTCTGGCGGGATGGCATCATACTCGCTTTCTTCACCTGAGCGACTTCCTGAACGGATCAACCCGCTGCTTGCCTGCAGAATGAGGAGAGATGATGAAGGTACTGATCAGTGACAATTTGGCCCCGGTGGGGGCGCGGATTCTCAAAGACGCAGGGCTGGAGGTGGACATCAAAACCGGCCTGCCGCCCGAGGAGCTCAAGGTGGTCATTCCGGAGTACGATGGCCTGGTCATCCGCAGCGCCACCAAGGTGACAGCCGGGATCATCGAGGCAGCCGCCAACCTGAAGGTGGTGGGCCGGGCCGGCATCGGCCTGGACAACGTGGACGTGGCCGCCGCCAGCAAGCGCGGCATCATCGTCATGAACGCCCCCGACGGCAACGCCACCACCGCCGCCGAGCACGCCATCGCCATGATGATGGCCGTTTCCCGGAACATTCCCCAGGCCACCGCTTCCATGAAGGCGGGCAAATGGGAGAAGAAGAAGTTCATGGGCCGGGAGGTCACCGGCAAGACCCTGGGCATCGTGGGCATCGGCCGCATCGGCAGCATCGTCGCCGACCGGGCCAAGGGGCTGCACATGAACGTCATTGCCTTCGACCCCCACATGCCTAAAGATTTGGTGGAAAAGCTCGGGGTCGAGCTGGTGAGCCTCGACGAGCTGTGCCGCCGGGCCGACTACATCTCGATTCATGTTCCCTTGACCAACGAGACCAAGCACGTTCTTTCTACCGAGCAATTCAAATTGATGAAAAAGGGCGCGATGCTCATCGACTGCGCCCGCGGCGGCGTGGTGGACGAAGCGGCCCTCCACGAGGCGCTGACCTCGGGCAAGATCGCCGGCGCCGCCCTCGACGTGTTCGAGGTGGAGCCGACCACCCACGAAAATTGCCCCATGCTGGCCCTGGACAACTTCATCTGCACGCCGCACCTGGGCGCCTCCACCACCGAGGCCCAGGAGAACGTGGCGGTGGCCATCGCCGAGCAGATGGCCGCCTACCTGCTCAAGGGCACCATCACCAATGCCGTCAACGTGCCGTCGGTCAGCGCCGAGGTGCTCTCCAAGGTGGGACCGTACCTGGCGCTGGCCGAGATGCTCGGCTCCTTCCACATGCAGATCGCCCAGGGCGGGGTGGAGGAAGTCGCCATCGATTACAGCGGCGAGCTGGCCGAGACCAACACCGGGCCGGTCACCGTAGCGTTCCTGAAAGGGCTCTTCACCCCCATCCTCAAGGAGGCGGTCAACTTCGTCAACGCGCCCATCATCGCCAAAGAGCGGGGAATCCGGGTGGTCGAATCCAAGACCACCCAGGCGGGCGATTTCACCAACCTGATCTCCATGCGGGTGAAGACCACCGAGGGCGAAAATACCCTCACCGGCACCGTTTTCGGGAAAAAGGAGCCCCGCCTGGTCCGGATCAATACCTTCCGCCTGGAAGCCCTGCCCAGCGGGCCGATGCTGTTCGTCTACAACCGTGACCTGCCAGGGGTCATCGGCGCCTTGGGCACCACCATCGGCGCCGCGGGCGTCAACATCAACCAGATGATGGTCGGCCGGGAAACCGAGAAGGGGCGCAACGTCATTCTGCTCAGCACCGATACCCTGGTTTCGAAGGACCTCCTGCAGAAGGTTCGGGAGCTGCCCGAGATCGATGCCGCCATGGTGCTGGACCTCCCCTGAGCGGCAGGCCGGCACGTTTCCCCGGGGTCATTGTGTTTTCCGGCAGGAATTGCTACCATGGCGGGCGGGTGGTGAGATTCGATCCCGAAAGATTGAACCGCATGGTGAGACCCATGGAAGAGCAAGTTGACAGAGGGGAGCAGGCTTGCCCCCCGGGGCAGGTGCGCAGGGGCGGCGAATGCGTTATGCCGGAGGTGACCTTCACCGCCTTCATCATTTCCCTGAATACTTCGGCCCTTTATCATCTGGGAGAGATCGGGGGCCCCGGCTCCGACGAGAAGAACAAGGACCTGGTTCTCGCCAAGCACGTCATCGATACCCTGAGGGTGATCGAGGAGAAGACCCGGGGCAACCTCGACCAGGAGGAAGAGGAGCTGTTGCGCAATATCCTCTACGATCTGAAGCTCCGGTACGTGAAGGCGAAGGACTGAGAGGCGTTTTGAGTTGGAGGGAAGAGCGAGATTCGCCTCCATCCGGTCCGCGTCTCAAGATGACACCCTGGAGCGGCTTCGGCCCGCCGCCTCCATAGCCTGGCCCGCCTGTCGGCGGACGCCGGGCATTTTCTTTGGAAGCTCATGCACCAGACCGACCAGACGGTGGTCATCGAGGCACCGGCCAAGATCAACCTTTGTTTGCAGGTGATCGGCCGCCGGCCCGACGGGTATCACGACCTTGATACCTTCATGCAGAAGCTGGTCCTGGCGGACTGTCTGGAATTGCATCCCGCAGCGGAAGCCATTCGCCTCTCCTGTCCGGGCTCGCCGCTGCCCCAGGATGAAGGCAATCTTGCCTTCCGGGCCGCTCGCCTCTTTTTCGAGCGGTCCGGGGTCCGGAAGGGGGTGGAGATCGTCCTTCACAAGAAAATCCCCATTGCCGCGGGACTGGGAGGCGGCAGCAGCGATGCCGCGGCCGTCCTCCTCGGGCTCAACCGGCTGTATCCCCCGGGCCTGCCTGCCGCTGTGCTGCTGGAAATGGCCGTCCGCCTGGGTGCCGATGTCCCCTTTTTCGTGGCCGATTGTGCCGCCGCCCGCGCGACCGGGATCGGAGACCGGCTGGAGCCGGCCCCCCCGCTGCAGGGCTGCCGGGTGCTGCTGGTCAACCCCGGATTCCCGGTCTCCACCCGCTGGGTGTACGAGAATTTGGCGTTGACAACGCAAAGCAATCCATATATGTTAGGCCGCGAGCAAATTTTCGATACTTATCGTGAATTCCTTGCTTCCGGAGAAACCCTGGCTGTCCGCAACGACCTCGAAGCGGTCACCGTCGGTCGCTATCCGGAGCTCGCTGACATCAAAGCACATATACTGGCGGCTGGTGCCCAGGTCGCTCTCATGTCCGGGAGCGGTCCCACGGTTTTCGGTCTCTTCCTTGAAGAGGCGCCCGCCGCCGCCTGTTTCGATGCCTTCGCGCGGCGATACCCCGGGAATGTGCTCCTCACCGGGCCGCGTCATGTGCTATAAGGTTTTATTGGGGCGTCGTCAAGCGGTAAGACACAAGACTTTGACTCTTGCATTCGCAGGTTCGAATCCTGCCGCCCCAGCCATTCCCTTCCGCATGTGGCGCCGCCCCCCCGGGATTCGATCGAATAGATAAAGACTGCCCCTCCACCGTACGCCACGATGATGAAGGAAATGAAAATCTTCAGCGGCAACGCCAATCCGGAAATGGCCAAGGACATCTGCCGATACCTCAATGTCCCGCTCTCCGAGGCCGAGGTCCGCAGGTTCTGCGACGGCGAGATTTTCGTCGAGATCGGCGAGAACGTTCGCGGTCGCGACATTTTCCTGATCCAGCCCACCTGCCCGCCGGTAAACGATCACCTCATGGAGCTGGTCATTATGGTGGACGCCTTGCGCCGGGCTTCGGCCAGGCGGATCACCGCCGTGATGCCCTATTACGGGTACGCCCGGCAGGACCGGAAAGTGGCCCCCCGGGTGCCGATCACGGCCAAGGTAGTGGCGGAAATGCTCATGGTGGTCGGGGTGCGGCGGGTCCTCACCATGGACCTCCACGCCGGCCAGATCCAAGGCTTCTTCAATATCCCGGTCGATAACCTCTTTGCCGCCAAGGTGCTGCTGCAGTACATCTCGGCGCAGTTCAAGAATGACATCGTGATGGTCTCGCCCGATGCCGGCGGCGTGGAAAGGACCAGGGCTTTTGCCAAGCGGATGAGCTCGGGCCTTGCCATCATCGACAAGCGCCGGGAGCGGGCCAACGAGTCCGAGGCCATGAACGTCATCGGCGATGTCCGGGGAAAGACCGCCATTCTGCTCGACGACATGGTTGATACTGCCGGCACCCTCTGCGCGGCCGCCAACATCCTGATGAAGGCCGGCGCCAAAGAGGTGCATGCCTGCTGCTCGCACGGTGTGCTGTCCGGCCCGGCCATCGGCCGCATCGAGGAGTCCCAGATCAAGAGCCTGGTGATCACCAACACCATCCCCTTGGGGGAATCGGCCCGGCAATGTAAGAAAATCAAGGTGCTGTCAGTCTCGGAGCTGCTGGGGGAGGCCATCCAGCGGATCCATTCCGAAGACTCGGTCAGCTCCCTTTTCGTCTGAATCAAGGCCGCAACAGAGGTCGCGTCATTTTTCTTTGGGCAGCATGCCAACATGGAGGGCAAGTTAGATGTTACAGTTTGAGGTGAGCGCCAGTGTGCGCCGGAATTTCGGAAAAGGGGCGGCGCGAGGCCTGCGGCGGGACGGCAAAACGCCGGCGGTCCTCTACGGGCCGAAAACCGAGCCCATTTCCCTTGTTATCGATACGAAGGACATGACCAAAGTTCTCCTGACCATCCAGCGGCGCAACGCCGTCCTCTCCCTTGACATCGAAGGCGGGTCGGGCAAGCGGCATGTCGTCGTCCAGGAGCTCCAGTCCGATCCGATCAATGATACGTTGATTCACGCCGACTTCTACGAGATCTCCCTCGATGCCCCCATGGTCCTGGAAGTGCCCCTCCAGTACAAGGGCAAGGCGCGGGGCGTCGAGATGGGCGGCGACTTTGTGATCTCCCGCCACTCGATCACCTTGAAAGGGAAGGTCTTGGATATTCCCGACAGTGTTGAAGTGGATGTCAGCGAGCTCGATCCCGGTGCCGCGTTGACCTGCGGCCAGCTGCCGATCCCGGCCAAGGTCAGCCTGGTGGGAGATGCAGAGGCGGTATGCGCCTCGGTGACCGCCGTGGGCGGCTGATCGAGTCGTAGGGTTTTTTGGGCTCGTGACGAAAGCCGGAAAGCGATTTCCGGCTTTTTCATTTCCTGAGGAGGCGTTTTCTTGCATCTGGTGGTAGGGCTCGGGAATCCGGGCGGCAAATACGAAACGACCAGGCACAACATTGGCTTTCTGGCGCTCGACCACTTGACCCGCCGCCATGGATTAACTTTTGCAGAATCCAAATGGCAGGCACTGTGCAGCAAGGCCGTGCTCTGGGGCAAGCCGGTGCTGCTGATCAAGCCGCTGACCTATATGAACGCGAGCGGCAGGGCGGTGGCCCCCATCGCCTCCTTCTTCAAAGTCCCTCCCGAAAAGATCATCGTCGTCCATGACGAGCTGGACCTTCCCCTAGGAAGGGTGAAAATCGTTATCGCCCGGGGGGCCGGAGGTCACAATGGCATCCGCTCCCTCATCGCCGAGCTTGGCACCGCCGAGTTCTGCCGGATACGGGCAGGCATCGGCCGCCCTGAGCCGCCCCTCACCGTCACCAGTTTCGTGCTGGCCCCTTTCACTCCCGCCGAGGAACCGATCATCGGCCAGGAAATGGGGGTGATCGCGGAATCCATCCGGCTGATCCTCGAAAAGGGGGTGGCCGCTGCCATGAACAGCATCAATGCCCTTCCCTGAGCACTCCATGCGATTGGGAGTGAAGGGCTTCTCCGGCAAAATCTCCTTCCGCCGGGATGTGCCTTTGAGAAATGGGCAAACTGTGGTATAGTACGCTTCGACTTGATCTTCCTCATCCCGTTGCATCGATCTTTGCCCGCTGCCCATGAAGCCGGATTTCCGGCTACGGCGGACAGCCGTCATGATCAGAAGGGGGCCTCACCATGTTCAAAGCCGGAGATATGGCCGTTTACCCTGCCCACGGTGTCGGAGTCATCGAGGCAGTGGAGAAAAGGGCCATCGGCGAGCGCGAGCAGACTTTCTACGTGATGCGGATTGTCGACTCCAACATGGTGATCATGATTCCTACCACCAACAGCGACAGTGTGGGGCTGCGTGCCATCATCTCCGCCGCCGAGGCGGACAAGGTCTACCTCATTCTGAGGCAGCGGGAGGTAGATATCGAGTCGCAGCCTTGGAACCAGCGGTACCGGGAATACATGGAAAAGATCAAGACCGGCTCGGTATTCGAGATCGCGGCGGTGCTGCGGGATCTGTACATGCTGAGGGTGGAGAAGACCCTTTCCTTCGGCGAGCGAAAAATGATGGACACCGCCCGCGGTCTGCTGATCAAAGAGCTTGCCATCGCCCATCATATTCAGGAAGAGCAGGTGGCCCTGGAGATCGAGCAGATCTTCTCCGAGCTCAGGATCACCCCCAGCGCTTCCTGATCGGTGTGGCTGGACCGCTTTCTCCTCCTCGCGCGCATTTCGCCTCGGACCCTTCTCTCCTCGTTTCCCTCCGCGCCGCTGCTTCTTCGCTTCTCTCCCCGCTCCGGGAGTGATATTTTCAACCGGTCTCATTCTTTCGGCAGAACAGGTCTGGCTAGGTCATGCTCACCATTCACGAAACCACAGAAGGGGAGAAGCATTTCCTGCTCGAAGTGAGCGCCAAGGCGACAGGCCAGCGGCTCGACGCCTTTCTGGCGCGGCTGGAAGTGCAGCCCGGGCTGACTCGCTCCATGCTGCAGCAGCTCATCCGGAACGGCCACGTGGTGGTGGGAGGGCAGGAGCGCAAGAGCGGCTACCGGGTGCAGACCGGGGACGTGATCGAGCTGCGGATGCCGCCTCCCAGTCCCTCGGCCCTGGTACCGGAGGAAGTGGAATTCCAGGTGCTTTTCGAGGACGAGGACCTTGCGGTGATTGCCAAACCGCCCGGCTTGGTCGTGCATCCCGCCTGCGGCAACGAGACCGGGACCCTGGTGCACGGACTCCTGTTCCGCTGCGCCAACCTGTCAGGGATCAGCGGCGAGGAACGGCCCGGGATCGTCCACCGGCTCGACAAGGACACCTCGGGGGTGATGGTGATCGCCAAGAACGACCGCTCCCATCAGGATCTGTGCGCCCAGTTCAAGGAGCGGCGGGTTGAAAAAATTTACCTCGCCCTGGTGGCAGACCGGATGGGGGCTGAAAACGGCCGCATCGAGCTGCCCATCGGGCGCCACCCGGTGCACCGAAAAAAAATGGCCGTGCTGCCGGCCGGGGGCAGGGCGGCGGTCACCAACTGGTGGGTCCTGGAGGAGCTCGCGGAGTGCAGTTTCCTCCAGATTCGGCTCGAAACCGGCCGCACCCACCAGATCAGGGTGCATCTCGCCCATCTGGGCCATCCGGTGATCGGCGATCCCCTTTACGGTGGTAACAGGAGCAGCCGGGTGAGTGCGCCGCGTCAGTGCTTGCATTCCTATCAATTGAGCTTCTTTCACCCGGCCACCAAGGAGCGGTTGACCTTCCGGTCGGAGGTGTGGCCGGATATGGAGGCTATCCTGACCCGTTTGCGGGCAACCGATCACGGGGATGCACAGAGGTGAAGCCAGCGAAGACGGAATTTGTAAGCGGTCAAAGGCCGGTGATCGGCATCACCGGCGGCATGGGCTCGGGCAAGAGTGCGGTGGCGCGCTACCTGCATCGTCGTTTCGGGGGGGCCCTCATCGATGCCGATGCGATCTGCCGCGAGCTGCTCCTGGTTGGAAAGCCCGGGTGGGCGGCTTTCCGGGAAACCTTTGGGGCGGAGTACCTCTCCCCCGATGGGAGCATCGACCGGCCCAAGCTCCGGAGAGCCGTTTTTGGTCAGGAAGAGGTAAGGCGGCGGCTTGAATCACTGCTGCACCCCCTGGCCAAAGGGGAGATCGCCAGGAGGGTTCGCGCCGACGTCACGGCCGGCCGGTTTCTGATCGAAGTCCCGCTTCTCTTCGAAGCGGGTTGGGACCATGAGGTAGACAGGATCGTGGTGGTCTACGCCGATCCCGAAACCTGCCGCATGCGGCTGGCGAAAAGGGACCGGCTGAGTCCCGGCGAGGCGGCCGCCGCCATGGCCACTCAGTGGCCCCTTGCCGCAAAGGCT